>NZ_JAUBSA010000067.1:0-33020 GCF_036702115.1 Microcoleus sp. LAD1_D5
TATCCTCGAATGCAGGAACCTCGCTCTGTCTTGAAAGCTAAACTGCGGGCGTGATTAAGCCTTTTTCAGTGCCATTGGGTCTAGATGTTCAATATGGCTATTGGTTTTATCAACTCTCTGACAACAGTAGCAGCAAATATAGCCTTGTTCACTTAGCAAAGAAATGTGTACCGCTGCTCTCTCAGGGTTGAGAAAATATTCGTAATGATAGTTGGGGGTAGGCTTCTGTATAACCTTCCAGTTGGAAAGAATTTGAGGTTCTTTCCCCTTTTGAATATATTTCATTTATTGATAATTTCCTTGCGTTGAATTAGCCAATCTGCTCTCACAAATTCAGGATCTTCTTCTCCCATTTTGTCTGCTAAATTTTGGCGAAATTCCCGTGCCTTTCCGAGTTCGCCCTTGTCTATCAAGCGAAACAATTCACGTAAATCTTCCTTAATTTGCTGCGGACGTTCTGGAGTTCCCATAAGCGTTTCTAGAATCCGATTGCTATCTTTCCCAAAGGATGGTACTCGATCGATCGCAATTCCTTCAGAGGTTGACCTCAAAAGATGAACCCATTTGAGATCGCTGATTACCTGTGGCGAATGAGTCGTAATTATAAACTGGCAATTTGGGAATGTTTTTTTCAGATTCGGAATAATCGCCCGTTGCCATTTTGGGTGCAAGTGGAGCTCAATCACGTCAATCAAAACAACGCCGGAACCCTCAAGCGGCTTGCACTCTGGATTCGGATTTGCGATCGCCAAACGCCTTGCTAAATCTCCTGCTAGTGCTAACAAGTATTTTTCACCATCGGATAGTTGATTGACGATCAGTTCCTTGCCTTCTTTGTTTTTTACAGTCATTCGCAAAGGCGATCGCCTAACCCGTAAATTTGACCAGCCGTCTAGTAAGTTAGCTATCGCATCTCTGACTGCTTTTAGTTCGCGATCGCGATACTCATTAGTATTATTTAGTCGTTCTTCGTTTTCTAAATCTTCCCGATCTCTAAACCATTCAAAAAAGCGCCTAAAATCGATCTGTCCTCCCGTGAGAACCTCGTCATAAGCAGTTATCGGCTCAGACGAATGTTTCGTCCTAATCTTCAAAGGAATATCAAGTACGGCACGGTTAGTTGGGTAGTAAACAGCCAGAGGCAATGCTGGGGAAGAATTAGCATCTAACTGACTGTGTATGCGATCGACAACTTTTTTTAAGTCCCCAAGGTGGCTGCTAGTATCCTTGCTTGGCTCTTTCCTGACCTTGGTTAAAGACCATACCACTTCCGGCCAGTCATTGATTGAAATTGTAATTTCGTTGTGAGTTTCTTTGCATCCGTTTTTGATATCATCTTCGTTGAAAGAACGTCCAGGACTATGGGGAGTTTGAATTCGCTTTGTCAGCCAGGAGAGAAGAATAGCCAAACACTCAAGTATGCTGGACTTCCCCACACCGTTGATACCGATGAACACAGTCGGCTCATCTGTATCAAACTCCAGGGTCAAATCGCTGATGCCTCGGAATGAGTTCATTTTTAGACGCTTGACTTTCACGATTTGGTTCTCCCTCTGGCTTAGTGGGTTATATTTTTGAGATCATATCAAATCAATGCTTCCAAACAAAGTCAGCAATGGGTCTATCTGCCGACAAAGGAAGATTTTCAGTGGAATTGAATAAAACCGATCGCATTTTTACATTCCCGACTCCCAAACGCCTCTCGACGCGACTGGGAATGCCGTAACCGTAAATAATGTGCCCTTTCCCCGCCAACACCACAACTTGATAGTCGGGGTTTGCTTTGACAAATTCAGCTATTTTTTCCGCCATAGTTTCGTCCCACAAAACTTGGGCTTGCAAGAATCTTTCAAAAGCCGTACTATTTCCCTGTTCTGCCTTTTGGTGTTGCTGGTAAACTTCTAGCAGCAGTTGCCGATATTCGGCGTTGTCGGTGCGAATTTCCGATATTGGGGGAATGTGCTTTTTTTCCTCGGCTGTGAGGCTTTCTAAACCTTGACTGGCAACTTTTCTCGTTACTTCGGATGGTGTATTTAAGGCGAGGACAGGTAGTTGATTTTCTTTGGCAAACCGCAAAATGGGGGCGTAAGATTCCCAGGGAAAGCGCCATCTGCGATCGTACTCTGTTTGCTCGACTAATTGCTCTTCAGTCAGTTTACCTGCTAGGTAGTTGTCGATCGCACTTTGAAAGGGACGCTGAAACATTTCCATCGCGATCGCAATTTTCCGATTTTGCCGCTGCATTTCTCGGATAATTTTTAGTTGAGCTTGGTGGTCTTCCGCGCTATCGTGGGTTTCTCCCAGATACACGACTTTTGCCTTTACCAACTGTTGCAGAATCTCTTGGTTAGTGTAAGTCTGCGGAGGTTGAGGGTTCGCCGTCGTTTGCGCTGTCACTGCACTGCTGCACACTAGAAAGATACTCAGCGATAAGGCGCACAGTTTGATGAGTTTGGTTGTTTTCATACAAATATTATGCCTGTTTCTCGCAACAGCAAGCACAGCCGAACTCTACTATTTTAGCTGAGCAGCTAGAAAGCTTGATGCTTTATTTAACTTCATAATTATCCGCAGCTACTTCTAAAAATGTAAAGTTTAGTTGCAGGTACTTGCGCTTCTAAAAGAAGGTGCTAAATTAATAATATGAAGCGAACAAAAAGCTTCTCTGACAGATACCACATCCAGATACCGCAGCGAAGTTCACAATAGAATCTAAGGAGTAAAACGCTGTCAAATCTCACATCTGTCTCATCAAAAACCAATAGCAGCACCCACCAACAAAGCTGATACTTCCTCAAATAATTAGAGGGGAGCAATGCAACTGAATCCGAGGATTATTGCAACTCCGCATCGAAGTTTAAAAAAGAGGAAATCACTCGGTACATATGGCTGGGTGCTGTTGTTGTTAAAAGAGATTTTCGGTTTGTGATGTTTTTTTCAGTAGAGGCTCTTCCTCTAGATATGCGTTACCGGGCAGAGCCAGGTAACGAGCATAAAAGGAGAAAAACTAGAAAATTACTGAAAAATTGTCTCGTCTTCCTTTCGCCACGCGGGATCGACAATACAAATAAATATTAGGGGTTCTGTCCCACAGTTGTAAATAAACTGTTTGGCGTTTGGGGGAATGTAAACTGCATCTCCGGGTTCCACGAATTGAGTTTCGTCGTCGATGTGCATTTCTCCAACGCCGCTGAGGATGTAGTAAACTTCAGAAGTTGTCAGGGAGTGCAGCGCAGAAGTTTGTCCCGGTGGCAAAGCGGCATGGGCTAAACTGTAACGCAAATCCACAGCTTGTTTGTCTGGATGCAGCAATTCTCGCAGTTGAGTACCGTCGCCAGCAATAAATTCGTCGCAGGCATTTAGCTTTTGAATTAGCATTCTTTCCCATCTCCTGAAAATCTCTTTACCACAACATAAGTTTAATTGAAAGAGCGAGAGATGTTAAGAAATATGTAGTAAAGCAGCGGTCGGATTTTTTAACCGTAAATTCCAGAATGCGATCGATAATCAGGACAGTCGATCGCATCTTCCGATAGAGCTATAGTAGGCTGAACGGGACACTTGAGGTGGTAGTCGCGGGTGAAAAATACGCAGTTAGCACAAGGAATTTGGTGCATCCGCTGAGCTCGGCGCAGGGAGTCGGTGACTGTACGCCCGACACTCAAACACAGCAAAAAAACTAAGCCCCAAGCGGACACAAAACACAGCGGGACTAAAATAGGCTGTATTGCCTTAAGCAAAAAGTAAAGCATAGCAAGAAAATTCAGCGTTAGAAGCCACACATACATTACAGTAGTGGAATTGCCGATCGATCGACCAAAAAGTTTAGAATCCTTTACAGCTCGATCGAGAAACCGGGCAATTATGGCATGATAAGGAACAGTCCTTAAATAAAATTAGAGGAAATCAGTTATGACTCTGCGATTAGGCGATACAGTTCCCAACTTTACCCAAGCTTCGTCTGAAGGGGAAATCAATTTCTACGACTGGGCTGGGGATAGCTGGGTCGTGTTGTTTTCCCACCCGAAAGACTATACTCCAGTGTGCACCACAGAACTCGGTGCAGTGGCCCGTCTAAAGTCTGAATTTGAAAAGCGGGGGGTCAAAACCATTGCCCTCAGCGTCGATGATGTGGATTCTCACATGGGCTGGATTAAAGATATTGAGGAAACTCAAAATGTCACCCTCAATTATCCGATTTTAGCAGATGGCGATCGTAAAGTCTCCGACATTTACGACATGATCCATCCCAACTCGCTAAACAACTTAACAATCCGCACAGTTTTTGTGATTGACCCGGAAAAGAAATTGCGTTTGAGCATTACTTATCCCGCGAGCACTGGTCGGAATTTTAATGAAATTTTGCGAGTAATTGATTCCTTGCAACTTACCGACAAATACAGCGTTGCGACTCCAGTTGATTGGAAAGACGGCGACGATTGCGTCATCGTACCTTCGATTACCGACCCGAAAGAGTTGGAAGAGAAATTTCCTAAAGGTTATACGCCGATTAAGCCTTATTTGCGGATGACTCCTCAGCCGAATAAATAGGTTTAACATTCCTGGGCGCACAACCTAATTATGTAGGGTGTGCCTAGCGCACCTTACCTCTATAATTCGCGCCTAAAACCAGTTTGTAGTCACGACTTTAGTCCTTAATCATGATTTTTGAGGGCTAAAGTCATGACTACCAACAAACAAATTGTGCAATCTTGTGTGAACACTTTAGATTTGAGGAAAGGCAAAATGCTGTCATCAACAATTGTGTTGCGAATACCGCCCAAATTGCAAATGACAGACGACGAGTTTTTCGAGTTCTGTCAAATCAATAGTGAGTTACGCATTGAACGCAACAAATCGGGAGAATTGCTAATTATGCCCCTTACTGGTGGAACAACAGGAAATCGCAGCGGTAGCGTCTTTGGAGAGTTGTATATTTGGACTCGACAAGATGGAACCGGTATGTGTTTTGATTCCAGTACGGGATTTAAGCTTTCAATGGGTGACAAGTCTCCAGATGCCTCGTGGATTAAATTGGAACGGTGGAATGCTTTATCTCAAGAACAGCAAGATAAATTCCCACCTATTTGCCCTGATTTTGTAGTAGAACTCAGGTCGGCTTCTGACAATCTCAAGCCATTGCAAGAAAAAATGCAAGAATATATGAGAGAACCAGGAGTGCAGTTAGGCTGGTTAATTGACCGCAAAAATCGCAGAGTTTATATTTACCGTCCTGGTTTGCCAGAGGAATGTTTGGAGAATCCCGCGACAGTTAGCGGCGACCCCGTTTTGCCGGGATTTGTACTCAATATGAGCAAGATTTGGTAGAACAGGTAGCAATAAATATCAAGTTATTGTAAAAATTAATTATAGGATACACACACGCAAAAAATATGGATATTAAAAACGGCTTTGTAGGCACAATCGGCAATACTCCCCTCATCCGCTTAAACAGCTTCAGCGATGAAACTGGCTGCGACATTCTCGGTAAAGCAGAGTTTCTCAATCCCGGCGGTTCCGTTAAAGATAGGGCTGCTTTATACATCATCAAAGATGCAGAAGAAAAAGGCTTGCTGAAACCGGGCGGCACCGTTGTTGAAGGCACTGCGGGCAATACTGGCATCGGTTTGGCCCACATTTGCAACGCTAAAGGTTACAAATGTTTGATTGTGATTCCAGATAACCAATCTCAAGAAAAAATCGATGCTTTGAAAACCCTGGGCGCTGAAGTTCGGACTGTTCCCGCTGTTCCTTACAAAGACCCGAATAATTATGTCAAATTGTCGGGTAGATTGGCGGAGGAAATGGAGAATGCAGTCTGGGCAAATCAGTTTGACAATTTAGCCAATCGCCGAGCTCATTACGAGACAACTGGCCCGGAAATTTGGGAACAAACAAACGGGAAAATTGATGCTTGGGTAACGGCTACTGGTACCGGCGGCACTTTTGCTGGGGTAGGAATGTTTTTGAAAGAAAAAAATCCTGCTGTTAGAATTGTCTTGGCAGACCCGATGGGCAGCGGGCTTTACAGTTATTTCAAAACTGGGGAAATTAAGACTGAAGGTAGTTCGATTACTGAGGGAATTGGCACCACTCGCGTCACTGCAAATATGGAGAATGCTCCGGTAGACGACGCCATCCAAATTGATGATACTGAAGCTGTCCGGGTGATTTACCAACTGCTGAGAAAAGAAGGGCTGTTTATGGGCGGTTCTGTGGGGATTAATGTGGCGGCGGCAGTGGCTTTAGCGAAGCAAATGGGGCCTGGACATACGATTGTTACGGTACTCTGCGACGGCGGGGCTCGGTATCAGTCGCGTTTGTTCGATCGACAATGGTTGGCTTCCAAAGGCTTGTCACCAGATTAACCGTAGGGTGCGCTGCGGCGCACCTTAAAATCTGGGCATATATAAAATCTGGGCGTATATGCGCGCACCTATTCCCATGATAAAAAAATAGCATATATGTAGCAGAATGTCAAGTAAAAAAACATGAAAATCACAGAATCTTCTAGGCAAGTTCTTGTTTGCCAAAACCGCACTTGTCGCAAGCAAAATTCAGCAAAGGTACTGGTAGCTTTTCAGAAATTGTCGCCATCAGAAGTTGAAGTTGTTGCTAGCAGTTGTTTAGGACAGTGCGGCAACGGGCCGATGGTGTTGGTGCTGCCAGAAGAGGTTTGGTACAATGGCGTTTGCCCTGAAGAAGTTGCGGCCATAACTGAGCAACATTTGCGGGGAGGAAAGCCGGTAGAGAGGATGCTTTATCGCAAGTTTCACCGACTTTCTAATTAGTCGATCGCCCGCCTTTAAAATTCTTCCGCAAACAACCGGCGGAGAATTTCCGTGACTTCGGCGCAAAATCTCGCGTCGAGTTCGATCGCCAAGCGATCGACACTGCTGGAACCGCCTACAGGTTTTTCTGCCCGCAAAGTCATGGCTAAAGTTCTGAGTTTTGCCGGCTTTCCCGCCGCTTTCGGCCGCTCGTCAACAAACCGCACTAAAGCCACATAAACTGTTTCTAGGGTTCCCCTGATCGAGCTCAGTCCGTAACCCAATTTTGAGATAATTACTGGAGAAGTGATGAGGCCATCCATCCCCAAAGTTTTAATTGCTACGTCCACATATCGAGCGCTGTCATGTCCCATTGCTCTGACAATGCTTTCTAAGCTGTTCCACTGAGATGCTTTCATGCGCGATCGCTGTTCTATGTGGAAGTGCCATCCTAACATGGAAATTAGCCTGGTCAAATCATAAGCAGATACGGAATTTTTTTGTTTGGTGCTGTTTAAGGCGGCACTTAAAAGCACTTGTTTTTTGGTGAGATCGAATATTTTTGGGTTGTTGTGATAAGGATTTTCGCCGTAATCGCCGCGAAAAATTAGGTCGTTATTGCCAGTAGCGCTTTTCAGCCATTGCTCTAGTCCTATGCGAGTATCGAAGCGTTTGAACATCGCAGCTAAGGAGTTTGAACTTCCTATATTTGAGGCATAGCTAATCATGTCTTTTGCTACGTCGTAAAAGTAAAAATCGTGTCTCAGCCCGTTGCCATCTCTAACAACGCAGTTGTCAATGTCGCAGTCTGGATATTTGCTATTTATTTGACTGACGATATTAAGGAGGGCGATAATTTTAGTGGCACTCCACTGCTCAGCATTGGTAAGTGCGTTTTTTCCCAGCCACTGCGCCTGAATTTTGCCCTCTACAAAAGTACCAATGCAAACGCAGGCTTCTTTGATGTCTGCGTGGAGGAAACTTAAAGCTTGAGAGTTAATTTGAGGTAGTTCTCCCTGGCTGGGAAATGGGGTAAGTTTGAGGGGATTATTAGGTGCGGGAAGAGAGCTAATTACTTTTAAGCCGTCGGGTTTCTGTTTGAGATAATCGGGATAGTTTTTAATGTGTTGTTGGTAAGGAGATTTTTCAATGCCCCGGTCTAAAAAAGCTAGTTTGTTGATGTTAGCTTTGGCATCTATTTCCATTTGGAGGTAGTTTTTGAAGATGCGCGCTCGGTCTTTTGCGAGTTCGAGGGAGGTGAGGTTCATGATAATAGTTGGCAGCTTGTTACCAATAAGTAAATCACTATACTAGGATTTACGCAAACAAACCGGGTTTCTCTGTAAAATTTTGGGTTGGGAAACGAAAAATTTATGAATAAACCAGGCTTCAGACAGTAACTGCGTCCAGGAGTATATATCTGATTTCTGGCCCTGCACTCAAGCTTTTTTGCCGCGTACTTGAATGCGTTTGTCTGTTTTTTGTTTCTTAATCCAAGAGACAAATTTCTGGAGTTCAGGGTCATTTTTGAGCTTTTCCAGGGTGTTGAGCTCTTGGGCGAGGTGTTTGTTGTCAAATAGAGAGTGAATCTGGCGGTGACAGGCTGAGCAAATGTCGATTGTCGGGCTGGGATCTTCGTTTTTCCGCTTGGTGTTTTGTTTGGGGGTGAGGTGATGGGCGGTTAATGCTTCCATTTGTCGATCGCACAATTCGCACTGCATAATTTTCTCAATGCTGCTGGATAAGAGAATTGCTACTTTTAGTTTAGCGCGATCGGCTTGGAGAGGGTGAATAAAGGTCGATCGCACTCTCCAAACAATAAAAAAACCCCCAATTGGGGGGTGATACAAATCTCTTGTGGCAGAGGTTGAAAAGCCTCTGGGATCACAAAATATACAGTAACAGAAACAAAACAATCCAAATCACATCGACAAAGTGCCAGTAAATCTCAGTCGCTTCGATTCCGAAGTGGTGCTCGCTAGAATAGTGACCTTGCGCGCGCGATCGCCACACCACCGCCACCATCAGCAGCACTCCCAACGTAACGTGCAAGCCGTGAAAAGCAGTCAAAACGTAAAAGCAACTGGCATACAAATTCGTCGTCAAGCCAAATTCTAAATGAGCGTATTCGTAAACCTGACCGAACAAGAAAACTGCGCCCATAGCAATAGTTACGAGCAGCCAATTCCGCATTCCTGCGGCATCATTTTTTTTGATTGCAGTATCCGCATTGTGAATCACAAAACTGCTAGCAATCAGAATTACCGTATTGATTCCCGGCAGCAATAACTCACGCTCGGGCGTACCTTCAGGGGGCCACGCGGGGGCCATCGCCCGATAAATCAAATACGCGGCAAACATACCGAAAAATATCATGCCTTCAGCGCACAGGAACACAATTACCCCTAACATCCGGTGGTCGGGATGCTCCACACCGTGTGCTTCTACCTCAGCCTCGTGGTGGTAATTCAGGGCTGTTTTGGCCGGATCGATCGCTGGAATTTGCATAAGAAATTGGTAATGAAGAAGTCAGTTGTCAGTTGTCAGCGGGCAGTTGGCATTAGTCATCAGTCATTAGTTAACAGTCAACAGTCAACAATGCCCAATGACTAATGCCTGATGACTAATAACTATTCGCCATCTTGACTTTCATCAGCAGGAGAATCAATATTTACCTCTGATTCAGGAGCGACCAAAGTTGCAGTCCTGCCCAAGAAAGTTGAAGCTTGAGCCTCCGCAATAGGAATACCTGTTTTCTGGGCGTTGCGGGTGGCATTTTCCCTCAACTTGAGCCTGAGACGTTCCCCAGTATGCTGAATTTTTTCCATGCCGTAATCGTAAGGCCCCGTTGCCAATACCGGCACTCCTTCAAAATTTTCGATCGGGGGCGGCGAAGTCGTCATCCATTCCAAACTCAAAGCTTGCCAAGGATTGTCACCTGCTTTCGGGCCGTACCTCCAGCTCCAAATCACATTAATGATAAAGGGGATTGTAGACACTGCCAGCATATAAGCACCGACAGTACAAATGACATTAATTGTGGTAAATTTCGGGTCGTACATTGCCACCCGCCTAGGCATTCCTTGCATACCCAAAGCGTGCATCGGCAAGAAAGTTACAGTAAAGCCAACATAAGTTAAAACAAAGTGAACTCTACCCCAAAATTCATTAATCATCCGCCCCGTCATTTTGGGGAACCAGTGGTAAAAAGCAGCGTAAATTCCAAACACTGAGCCGCCAAACAGCACGTAGTGTAGGTGAGCGACGACAAAATAAGTGTCGTGAACGTGAATGTCGAAAGGTACGGAGGCTACCATGATCCCGGTGATGCCGCCGAGGACAAATGTTGAGATAAAACCCATCCCAAATAGCATCGCGCTGACAAGCCGGAGTTTGCCTCCCCAAATAGTTGCCAACCAGCTAAATATTTTAATCCCAGTTGGTACGGCGATGATCATAGTCGTGATCATAAAAAACATCCGCAGCCAGCCGGGAGTGCCGCTGGTAAACATATGGTGCGCCCACACGATCAAGCCCAAAAAGCTGATCGCGAGACTGGAATATGCGATCGCCAAATAACCAAAAATTGGCTTGCGCGAATGCACCGGCAAAACTTCTGAAATCACCCCGAAAAAGGGCATAATCATAATGTAAACTGCCGGGTGCGAATAAAACCAGAATAAATGCTGGTAGACGATCGGATCGCCGTTGCCGGTCGGGTTAAAAAATGCCGTCCCTGCTAACAAGTCAAACGACAGCAAAATCAAAGCTGCGGCTAAGACTGGAGTAGCAATCAAAGTCAGCGCTGAAGTCGCAATCATCGCCCAGCAAAACAAAGGCATTTCATTGAGACTCATGCTCGGAACCCGCATGGTAAAGATGGTAACGGCAAAATTAACCGCCCCCAAAATCGAAGAAGTTCCGAGAATCAAAACGCTGAGAATCCAAATTTCTTCCCCCGCTTGAGCAGTAACTAAGCTCAAAGGTGGATAGGAAGTCCAACCCGCCTGCGGAGCTCCTACCAAAAAACTGCTCAACAGCAACACGCCGCCTACGGGAATCAGCCAAAAGGCGATCGCATTCAGCCTGGGAAATGCCATGTCTTTTGCCCCAATCATTAAGGGGATCAAAAAGTTAGCAAATCCGGCTCCGGCGGGTACGATCCACAGGAAGATCATCACCGTGGCGTGAACAGTAAATAAACTGTTGTAGAGTTCGGGGGTGACAAAATCGGCGTCGGGGGTGGCGAGTTCTGTTCGCACCAAAGTTGCCATCACGCCACCGATTAGATAGAAAATAAATGTTGTGACTAGGTATTGAATACCGATGACTTTGTGGTCGGTATTAAAAGTGAAGTAGTCGCGCCAATGTCTATCGGCGGGCGCTGTTCCGCGAGCCTCAGTGTTGGCACTTTCTTGGAACTGTGCTTGTGTCATAGTTATTAGTCATTAGTTATTAGTCATTAGTTATTAGCTCAGGATCAAAGATTCAGTGCCAGGAACTAATGACTATTTTTAGTGATGAGTTGGGTGAAGTTGTTTTAGGCTTTCGGAATTAATTTTTATTTCCCTGACGTAGGGAGCTAAAAATTCACCGTCTGACAATTCCCCAGGATTGACTGCAACTGCTTGCTCTAAGTTTTGACTGCTAGCAACTTGCTGGCTTTGCAGCCAACCGTCGAATTCTTCTGGTGTGTGAACGACTGCTACAGCTTTCATCGCTCCGTGGTAAGCGCCGCACAATTCAGCACAAACAACCCGGTATTCACCGGTTTTAGTTGGTGTAAATCTCAGTTCGCTCGGCCGTCCGGGAATTGCATCTTGTTTGAGGCGAAATTCCGGCAGCCAAAATGCGTGCAGCACGTCTTGAGCTGAGATATTTAGCTGTACGTCGCGGTTGGCTGGCATATGCAGTTCGCCAGAACTAACGCCACTTTCTGGATAGCTAAAAATCCAGGCGTACTGCAAACCCATGACATTTACAACTAAGTCTGCTGGTTTGTCTTCATTTTCTGGGGAAGCGCCTACGCCTAGAGCAACAAGTTTTTGAGGCGCTATTTGAGGGGCGTTTTGGGGTGTATCTGAGAGTGTGGCTGCGATCGCACTTCCCCGCATTTTAGAGTGCGCTTGCATGGTTCCGTGGTCGTGATTCCCCATCGGATCGAGGCCTCCCATTGAGTTGTAAATCTCAAAACTGTAGACTCCGATTCCTAAAATAATCACCGCCGGCACGGCTGTCCAAAGAATTTCTAAGGGAAAGTTGTCATGCCAAGGCGGCCCATCTGTGTTGTCTCCTTGACGACGGCGATATTTAATTGCAGCAACAATGAGAATTCCTTGGACCATGATAAATAGTCCAGTGGAAATGGTCATCATTGTATTGAAAAGTGCGTCTATGTCGGATGCTTCGTCAGAGGCGGCGATCGGCATCAAACCGTGATTCTGCCCGTACCAGAGACTGATCAGAGTCACTCCGATGCCGGCGAGCATGGTGAGGATGGAACTTGGAATGTTCACGCTGGTACTTCTTAATAGCGACACTTCTTCGCTTGAAAAATGAAGGAAGCGCCTCTGGGTTATCAATTTTTAATTGTAAATGGTATTTTTAGTAAAATGTCTATCTTAAGGGTTACTTAAGGCTTAGTATGTTTGACTGAGCGATCGCCCGTGCACACAAATACGTCTTTTGTACCTTGACAAAAATGATTAAAAATGGTAAGCAATCGCTCTGTTTGGCTGCTAAATTTGAGATTTTTTCTCAAACACCATCAAATGCTGCTGGGGCAACATATCTTTTGTCTCTTTCCATACTAAACCGACGGCGGCCATTTCTTTTTTCACCTGCTTCTGCGTCATTTTGTGCAAACCTTTAATGGGAATCAGCGGGTTTTCGCCCCGATACTCGATCGATACCGTGCGGCCTCCCGGTTTGAGTGCTTTCACAATTCCTTGCATCATTTCTCTGGGATATGCAAATTCGTGATAAGCATCGACCATCACAACTAAATCTAGGCTATTTTCCGGCAAATTCGGATTGTCGATCCTGCCCAAAACTGGCTCAACGTTAGCAATATTTTTTTCTTGTTTATTCAATTTAATAAAATCAATCATTTCCGGCTGCACGTCAACGGCTAAAACCTTTCCTTCTGGAACTAAGGGAGCGATGCGAAAGCTAAAATATCCGGTTCCCGCTCCAATGTCGGCTACAAAATCGCTTGGTTTTAAATCGAGATTGTTGACTAATCGAGCTGATTTTTCTTCCATGCCGCGAGACGGTCTTTCCAGCCAACCAGCGCCTTGATATCCCATGACTTGGGCAATTTCTCGACCCATGTAAAACTTGCCGATGCCGTCGGGATTGTGGACAGTTCGCTGCTGATAAATGGTGTCGCTGTTGGCGGTTTTACTTGCTGCTGCACAGGCATTGAGCGGCAACAGGGAAATAATTGTCAAAATTATTATTGTTAATGATTTAAGGAATTGTGCGGTTTTTTTCACTATATTTGGGTTTTGTGTTTGAATTTATTTCTCGTTCCCTGGCTCTGCCGGGGAACGCAGATCCAGAGGCTCTGCCTCGGTAATATCGAGAATAGTTCAAGATTTAATTGACAGCGGATTCTAACAATCTGATTGTACCAGCATTTGCGTCGATTTCGACTTGTTTGCCGATCGGCAAAGTGAACTGCTCCCGGATGTGTCCCACCATAGAACCATACCACGCAGGAATCTTCAAAGGGCGAATGTGGTCGGACAAGACTTGAGGTAAGGTTAGGGACTCTTGGGGTTTTTCAGCTTCGCACTTGGTGCACTGTCCGAAAATAAAACCTGATATTTTATCAAGAATGCCCGCTAATTTAAGCTGCGTCAACATTCGATCGATCCGATAAACCTCTTCGCCAACTTCCTCAACAAACAAAATACTGTTTTCCCATGTCGGTAAATATGCAGAACCCACCATTGCTGCTATTACTGATAAATTGCCACCGATTAGTTTTCCCCTAGCTGTTCCGCCCCCGATTGTTTGAACTTGCACACTTGGGGAGTTTTGCATGGTTATAGAGCCGCCCTCAAACAAAAGTTTTTTGACGTAATTTACTGTCAATGGGCTCCAAGTTGACACACCTAAAGGGCCGTGAAAAGTAACTATATTAGTTTTAGCATAAATTGCCAATAACAACGCCGTAATATCGCTGAATCCCATAATAATTTTGGGATTATTGCGGATAATATTGTAATCCAGGAGCGGCAATATCCGACCGCAGCCCCAGCCCCCCATCCCGGTAAAAATAGCTCGCACTGAGTCATCGGCAAAGGCTGCATTGACATCGGCGGCGCGATCGGCATCCTTGCCCGCTAAATAGCCGTAGCGATCGTAAAAATGCTCTCCCAATTTAACTTTTAAACCCAGGTTATCCAGAACTTTAAAAAATGGCTGGACTTCTTTTTCGTAGTTGAAAGCGGCAGGATTGATTAAGGCTACAGTATCGCCGACTTGCAGGCGGCGCGGCTCGATCGCACTTTGGGGAGATAGGTTGGTTTGGGCGATCCTCTTCGAGGGATTCGCTAACGGCAAAAGCTGAGTACCAATAGCAGTCAGCCCAAAAGTTCTGATCAGAGCACGGCGGCGGAGAGTCATAGCTGTTAGGTAATTTCTGCTATAATTGTATAGCAAAATTTATGCAAAATTAGTTGAAAATTGCCAGTTTAAAATGAAAACAAGCACTAAAATCTCATCTAAAAAATTTTGGGCAAAAGCTTTAGTTCGTCCGGCTGCAGAGTTTCCGCTGACTCAGCTATTGGTTAAAAGCGGTCAAATTCCCGCAGGATTGCGCGGCACTCTCTATCGCAACGGGCCCGCACGTTTAGAACGTGGCGGCATGAATGCGGGACACTGGTTTGATGGCGATGGTGCAATTTTGGCAGTACATTTTACCGATGTCGGTGCTGCTGCTGTTTATCGCTACGTGCAGACAGCAGGATATCAAGCTGAGGAAAAAGCTGATAAATTTCTCTACAGTAATTATGGCATGACAGCACCCGGCCCGACCTGGTTACGGTGGACTAAATCTGTTAAAAATGCTGCCAATACTTCAGTTTTAGCTTTGCCCGATCGCCTTTTAGCTTTGTGGGAAGGCGGCTTGCCTCACAGCCTCGATTTGCAAACTCTGGAAACTCAGGGAACGGACGATTTAGGAAGTTTAGAGAGTGGATCTTCTTATTCAGCTCACTGCAAGCGCGACCCGATTACTGGGAATATTTTTAACTTTGGAATTACACATGGTGCCAGTACAAAGTTGAATCTGTATAAAAGCGATCCTACAGGCAAAATTGTGCAACAAGGAACTGTTGCTTTAGATGGACCTCCTATGCTTCACGATTTTGTTTTGGCTGGAAAGTATCTAATATTTTTTGTGCCGCCAGTACGAGCAAAATTTTTGCCAGTGTTAGCTGGAATTAGGAGTTACAGCGACTGTTTGGAATGGAAACCGGAGTTAGGAACGCAGATATTAGTTATTGACTCTGAAACTCTCTCTTTAGTTAATCGGGGCGAAACCGATTCTTGGTTTCAGTGGCATTTTGCTAACGGTTTTGTCAAGGAAGATGGTTCGGTGGCTGTAGATTTTGTGCGCTTCCCTGACTTTCAAACTAATCAGCGGCTGAAAGAAGTAGCGGCGGGTGAAACTCGCACTGATGCGGAGGGTTCCCTGTGGCGGGTGCATCTCAATCCTCAAACTGGCAAAGTGACAGCAGCCGAAGAATTGCTGGATCAACCTTGCGAATTTCCGATGGTACCTGCTTCAGAAATAGGGCAAGACTCACGATATATTTATCTGGCAATGTATCGGCCTGACGTTGATATTGTACCGGAACGTTATGGTGCGATCGCCCGTTTGGACACGCAAACCCGCAATCTCACAATTGCCGACTTGGGCGAAAATCGCTATCCCACAGAGCCCATCTACGTTCCAGATATTTCCTCGGAGAAAGGTTGGATAGTAACAGTTATTTATGACAGCAATTCTGATAGCAGCGAAGTCTGGATATTTGACAGCGACGGACTTTCCCGCGAACCTGTTTGCAAGCTAGAATTGCCCGGTGTAATACCTTTGGGCTTTCACGGCACGTGGAAATCGGCAGTCTGAGAAAATTGTAAAGAAGTGTTGCGGAAGATTTATTAAAAATTGTTGCCGCTTCTCTGTCAAGTTGTTAAGGTGTGTGTAGATAGGAAATTCTCATATCTAGGAGGTGTGGAATTGATAATCTGCATTGCTCAATTATCCTGTGCCAATTCGCACGAATTCCCGGCGATTTTAAGTCGCCGCTGCACAGGATATCGTCTGCCTCTGCGGACTAAAAAAAGGGGTCATTAAGCCCCGAACAATGACTAATTCGGGGTCAATATTCCCGGCGAATAAATTCGCGACTACACAGGCAAAGTCCGCCTCTGCGGACTGAAGAAAACAAATCCCCGGCGAATAAATTCGCGGCTACACAGGCAAAGTCCGCCTCCGCGAACTGAAAAAAAAGCGGTAATAAAGCCCGCTTGGTCATGATTTCCGACTAGGTTTGCCCATCTCAGGTTTGTCTGCTTGCATGAGGTTGCATGACCAGATATTTGACTGATTCGTGGCAAACCAAAAGTTTAGTTCAACTCACGCGCACGTTAGCGATTCAACAGTTTTGGGTTTTGAGTTAACCCCACGAATAAATTAGGCTTATCGGAACAAGATAGCCTTTTAAACAATTATGAATTATGAGTTGTTACCGCCAAAACATTCAACTCATAACTAATAATTCACAACTCACAACTCATAACTCCGTGCCGCGGTGAGAATCAACCAAAAGGTTTAATCTATGCAACTTCAAGGAAAAACAGCTCTTGTTACAGGAGCTTCGCGCGGAATTGGGCGATCGATCGCCCTGGAATTAGCGAGACAAGGAGTCAAACGTTTGTTGATTGTGGCGCGCAACCGCAAGCAATTAATTGAACTGGCAGAGGAAATCGATGTTTTGGGAACAGAAGTTGTGCCGTTAGCTTTGGATTTAACTCAGTCAGTTGCGGTGAATATTGCGATCGCCCAAGCTTGGCGAGATTGCGGCCCGATTCACCTGCTAGTCAACTGTGCAGGCGTCGCGCACCAAGCATCTTTCTTGCGTTCCCCGCTGCCGTTAATCGAGGAAGAAATCGCCTTAAATTTGCTCGGAACCTACACAATTACCCGCTTGATAGCTCGGCGAATGGCGACTCAAAAAGAGGGAACAATCGTTAATGTTTCGAGCTTGATGGGCAAAATTGCTGCTCCCACAATGGCTACTTATTCTGCTACCAAATTTGCCATTTTGGGATTCACCCAAGCTTTACGCAGCGAGTTAACTCAGTACAATGTTCGAGTCACAGCTTTGCTGCCATCTCTAACAGATACCGACATGGTGCGAGACTTGGAGCAATTCCGGTGGGTAGTGCCCACAACTCCCGAAAAAGTTGCCCTAGCACTTGTCGCGGGATTGCAGAAAGATGCGCCGGAAATCTTGGTAGGATGGCAAAGTCATCTAGCAGTTTGGTGTCACCGAATTGCGCCTTGGTTGCTGGATTTTGTGTTGCGGATGGCGACTCCAGAACTTCGGGATAAATCGCGGGGCCGCAAATTGCGGGAGGCTTTGGCTAGCGGACGATAAACCCTTTTATGGGCGGGCAAGATGCCCACCCCACGAGAAAACTCTTTCTTTGTGGAACGGGCATCTTGCCCGTTCCGGGCTCTTCGGCCCATTGGTGTCAACTTAAGCTGTCAGCCCGCCCACCCGGTAGTCCGCCAGGGATTGAAATCCCTGTCTCATAGCGAAAGTCCTCTGAAGAGGACTGAGAAGAAGAATTTTTGAGGTTGCTGATTCACGGTAGGAATCAACTTTTCGCTTGATGTTACAAAACTCACCATACTTCTGTTATGGCAATTGGGAAATCAGAATTCCTACCTGTATTCACCAACGCCCAATTTTTAAACTCATTAGTCCTCTTCAGAGGACTTTAGCTATTAGACAGGGATTTCATTCCCTGTCGGACTGTCGGATTGTCGGATTGTCGGACTGTCGGATTGTCGGACTGTCGGATTGTTGGACTGCCGGTTTAATGTTAAGTTGACACGCCTTGGGCATTGCCGTGTCCCTACAAGGGCTATGTACTTACTTACCAGCAAAAGTGCTGTTTATCATTTCCACTCCCCTTGCAACGTAAAAGCAGCCCAATAATAGGGAGACTTCCATTCTGACTGCTGCATCATTTCGATCTGCGCCGCCCTCAAAGCTGCCGCCGGTGCTAACTTTTGTTGCAGCATTTTTTGATAGAACTTTTGCATTAACACAGCAGTTCCTTCATCATCCACACTCCACAAACTCACCGCCACCCGCTGCGCCCCCGCATACATAAAACCCCTTGTTAATCCCACCATTCCTTCGCCTTTAACATTCTGTCCCATGCCCGATTGGCAAGCACTTAAAACCACTAAATTTGCCGCCAGTTTCAAGTTAAAAATATCGGTGAGGCGCAAAAAGCCATTGACAAGATTGCCTTTGTCATCTACCATCGACATCAGAATTCCTGACAGTTCGGGATTTTGGCTGTTAGCAAGGCCGTGGGTGGCGAAGTGAATGATTTGATAATTGGCTAAATTTCCATCGGTAGCAGTAGTGCGACTGGCATCAAAATCAAATATTTGACGGCTAGAAGCTGAGGGGAATAAGCTGGATATTGTTTGGGCTTCTTGGCGGGTAAAGCGTAGGCGTTTGGGTGGCCATCCCAGATTGGAAGCACGGAGCGAGCGATTTAAACCAAGGTTATTTGCTTCTAACTTGTCAGTCGTTTCTTGGGTAATTTTTCCTTTAATTCTTTCATCATCTGGACTGAAAACAGGGTCTGCTAAAATTGCTAAAGTTTGGCTTGGCGGTTTTCTATCTGCATAATTTTGCCTGAGAATAGCAAGACTTGAGGCGGAAGG
Source organism: Microcoleus sp. LAD1_D5 (assembly GCF_036702115.1). Classification (NCBI taxonomy): domain Bacteria; kingdom Bacillati; phylum Cyanobacteriota; class Cyanophyceae; order Oscillatoriales; family Microcoleaceae; genus Microcoleus; species Microcoleus sp. LAD1_D5. The sequence continues at coordinate 18,760 of NZ_JAUBSA010000067.1, forward strand.
CAGGGTAATAATTTCATGTTCGGCAATTAAGGGAACATTGACATTTTGTCCCCGGGTTTGGGAAATAGTTAAAGCTGGAAAAGGAGTATAGTGTAGCACGCCGTCGGGAACAATTAATAAGCGTTTATTTCCTAATTGGGCTGCTGCGGGCTGTAAAATTAATTTGCCCAGATTGGCACTCGCTTCGGCAACTTGTTGGGGAATATCTCTCTGAATTGGGCTAGTTACTGCGTCTCGGAAATTGCGGGCTGCTGTTTCAATGTCAACCTGTTTTGGCAATTCATAGCTAGTTAGTCCCGTTGATGTTAGAACCCACAAATAACTGCGGTCTTCGCCGAGGAAATACTGCAATAAAATCGTGTTCTCATCGAGAATCTGTTTCTGAATTTCTGGGAGTGTTAAAGGTTGGGGTTGGGTGAGGGCAGCGTAGCGGGGGTTGGCAGTACGAATCTTTGTTTGGAGTTCCTGATATTGTTGCAAAAATGAGAGGTGCTGTTTGTCGATTTCAGCGATTTTAGCTGCGTTTGGATTGAGGGTGCTAATTGCTTCAATGCGCTGCTTTTCAATGGCATTGAGTTGCTGTTGCACGCTCTTTTCTTGTTGCAGTAAATCGGGGGAAATGCCTTCGCGAATGTTGGTGTTACTTTCTTGGAGAAGTTCAAGGAGGGTGCGGGCTCTCAAACGTTCGCTGGATTCTAAGGCTTTTGTATCGTAACCAAATTTAGGATTAGTTTTATGCAGTTCCATTAACAGGTCGATGTAGAATTCGTAGAAGTATGAGACTACGGCAAAGAATGAGGCGCGGATTTCTGGGCTGGCTATTTCGGTGCGGATATTTTCGATGATTTTGACAGAGGGTTCAATATCGTTGAGGGCTTCGGTAAGATTGCCTTGAGCGCGTTTGGCAAGGGCAATACCATAGAGGGCGTGAGCTTCTGCTGACCGATCGCCGATTGCCCGATACAGTGAAAGCGACTGACTGAAATACTCTAGCGCTTTCTGTGGTTTTCCCAAATCATAGTAGACAAGGCCCATCATGGCCAAGGTGGGAGCTTCCGCTGACCGATCGCCGATTGTCCGATACAGGGGAAGCAACTGACGGAAATACTCTAGCGCTTTCTGTGGTTTTCCCAAATCATAGTAGACAACGCCGATGTGTTTGAGGGTGCTGGCTTCCCGGGTGCGATCGCCTAGTGCCCGGTGCAGGGAAAGCGACTGGCTGTAATACTCTAGCGCCTTCTGTTTTTCTCCCAATGCTGAGTAGAGACTGCCGAGGGTGGTGAGGGTGTAAGCTTCCCCACCGCGATCACCGATTGCCCGATACAGGGAAAGCGACTGGCTGTAATACTCTAGCGCCTTCTGTTTTTCTCCCAATTCTGAGTAGACAGTGCCGAGGTTGTTGAGGCTGCCAACTTCCCCATGGCGATCGCCGATTGCCCGATACAGGGAAAGCGACTGGCTGTAATACTCTAGCGCCTTCTGCTTTTCTCCCAATCTTGAGTGGAAACTGCCGAGGGTGGTGAGAGTGACAGCTTCTTGGGATCTATCGCCCGCTTCTCGATACAGCTTTAAGGCTTCTTCCAACTTGACGATCGCACTTCTTTTTGAGTCCGCCGTTCCTTGATTGTAGAGTTCTAATCCTTCATTTAATGCTTTTGTAGCAGGGTCGCTACTGTTAGTTTGTGCTGTTTGTACGACTTTACCAAGTGGCACGGCTGCTGCCACTGGCTGACTTAACTGAACCGAAAGTGCGATCGACATACCAGCCAAAAACCATTGAGTGCGATCGAGCATAGCCACCCCTTTTGTATTTTTGTCAATCTTAATCACTAGCTCGCTTAGTGTAAAGGCAGGAAGAAGTCAGGGCGATCGGCATTTTTGCTAGAGTGAACGAGTAGTGCGATTCCCTGCGGGATCGCTACGCCGCGCGTACTTTTTCCCAGCATGAACAACATCCTAACTACCCCCGATCCCGTAACAACCCACTGGGATTGCCCCGAATGCGGTGGCACCGGTACCCTCAGCCCCGAAATTTGCCCTGTTTGCCTCGGAGCAAAATACATCGATCTCGCTACCATAACGAACTGGATGCTCGATTTTATGGAATCTCGCGGCTGCGATCGAGCTGAGATCGATCGATTGCGAACCGAAAACCCAGACCCGCTAACATTAACTTTTTGCCTCGAAGTTTGTATCGCCCTTAAATAAACTCTTTACCAATTACCAATTCCCAATTCCCAATATTTAGTGTCCCTTAACCGGATGTTGACCGTAAAAAGGCAAAGCATCCGACCAATCAGGACGACTTCCCCTTTGCCACTCCAAATAAGCCAATTCCCACACACTAGAAACCGACCAACCTAACTCGCTACCAACTTCAATTAACTGATAAGAATTACCCCAATTATCCAACTTTTCTTGCCAAGATTCAGGAGTCATCACCGTCTCAGGAAACAACTCAGTTAAACCAGAATCTTTGTTAACTGAATAAACCGCCCCAAACAATTGTCCCCGCTGTGCAGGCATTTGCAGCGCCATATCATCTCTCAAAAGCCCCCCCTTACCAAGGGGGGGTTGGGGAGGTTCTAATTCCAAAAGCCTCTTAGCAAGGGGGGGTGCCGCCCAAGCCACAGCCGCCAAAGTTGAAATCGCAAAAACCGGAATATCCAACTGTTGAGCCAAAGTCCGCGCCGTCACCATACCCATGCGAGTCCCAGTGAAACCTCCTGGCCCCTTCGCCACCGCAATAAAAGCCAAATCCGCCCAAGTTTGTGGCTGAATAAACTCCACTAAATACTGATGCAAATGAGTTGCTAAATCGCGATCCAAATTCCAAGTTTGGCAGCGAGAATCCCCGGCAAAATTGCTGATGGCTAAACCGAGTTCGCGACTAGCTGTGTGCAGGGCTAAGCCGTATTTTTTAACAGATGTTCCGTCTTGGGGATTGCTATTCACGATTACTGATAATTTTCCTTAACAAAAAACAGCGGCAAAGCCACAACTAAGCAACCCAAAAGAATGCCAAATATTCCCGTATTTAAAATCCTGGAATTACCCAGACCGCCACTCATCAAAAACAGCACTACTAAACTTGCAAATAAATTTTTATTGGCAAATTTTTTGTGTTGGGAAACTTGATGCTTCACCGTCATAAAACCCGACGAAACTATTAGCGCAAACCAAGAATTAAAAATGACTATTTGAGAGCCAAAAATAAACCAAACTAAGGCAAACATTAGCGCATCTATCCAAAAATCCTGAGTTTTCAACTTCGGCAGCCAAAATTCTTGGGTAGCAACAGGGGCGATTTTCTTGAGTAATTGATTGTGTTGCAGCCGCACGAGTTTGTTTCTCAATTGAATCTTGGGATCGATTTGCAATATTTGCTTCCACTCGGGGCGGCGAGAATTGTTGACTCTTCCCAACAGCTTCACGGCTGCAACTTTATTTAACTGCAAATCTGTGAGTCTGGTGGCAATTATTTGAGATAAGTGCGGATAGTAAACGGGGTTGTCTTCGGTTCTGTTGATGACGATATTGAGCTGTTGCTTGGCTTGACTGACTTGGATTGTAACATTGTACGGGGCGATCGCCTCTTGTAAAGCTTGCTGAATTTCGGCTTGCTGTTGGCGAGTGAAAAGCGACACACCGGGCGCAGGTGTAACCACCCGTTCTGCGGGCGTTTCCGGCGCGTCTAGCACCGGCTGTGCGTCTAAATACACCGGTTTGGGGTTCAAGTGCCGGATGACTGCTGAGGCTGAACTGTAGCGCCGATTGGTGGCACTTTGGAGCATGGTGTCGAGGATGCGGCCGAAATCATCGCTAACAGCAGTCTTCAAATAATTTCGCCAAGCCCAAGAATCCTCTGTACTGTCGAACAAATCGAAGGGAGGAATTTCAGTCAGCAAGTGAATGCAAGTAACGCCCAAACTGTAGATATCGCTGGCAAAAACTGCTTTCCCCATCAATTGTTCTGGGGCTGTATAAGCAGCACTGCCGATGATTGTACCAGTTTGCGGCAACCCGGTTGCTGTTACTTTCTTAGCTGCACCAAAGTCTACTAAAACAATATCTTTTTGGAAAGGAGAGGGTTGATAGGAATTTTCTAAGGCGGGTAAAGGGGCTGGAGATAGGCGGCGGCGAATGATATTTTCTGGTTTGATATCGCGGTGAATGACTTTGGATTTGTGGACGAAGTGGAGCACTGGCAATAAATCGTTGAGGATTTGCCGAATTTGAGTTTCGGTGAATGCTCCTTTTTGTTCTAATTCTCTGGCTAGGTTTTTGCCGTCTACAAATTCTTGTACTAAATACTGTCTCCCATCTTGTTCAAAATGCGCGATTAATTCTGGAATCTGGGGATGTTTTCCCAAGGTTTCTAGCTGGGCTGCTTCCTGGTGAAATAGTTGAGCCGCTTTTTCGGCTGCGGTATTTTGCTGCAAAAATTGCTTGATAACGCACTGCGAAAAAATCAGGGGTTTGGTTTCATCAACTGCTAGAAATGTTCGGCCAAAGCCTCCTTGCCCGATCGGCTTTATGGTTCGGTAGCGAGATGCTGATGGTGTTTCTGCGTCAATAGTTAACAACAATTTTGATCCGCAACTTTGGCACAATTCTGCATCACCTGGGTTTTGCGGATTCTGACAAGCTGGGTTTAAGCAATAGCACATTGGATTTTAGATTTTAGATTTTAGATTTTAGATTTTAGATTTGTAATTGGGGATGGAGAATTGGGCATCGGGAATTGAAAATTGAAAATTGAATATTGGAAATGGAAAATTGAAAATTGGGTAAAAAGAAGAAACAAGAAAAGGATATCGTTATATTTTTTTCCTTCTTCCTTCTTCCTTCTTCCCTCTTCCTTCTTCCTTAAGTCGGGACGAGTTCGCCTGGCCGCAATTTTGCCCATTTGCCGGTCTCTTGCTTGAAACTTTGACAGCCAACTACATCCCATTCCATTTCAATTTCGTCTTGGCGGGGGCGAATGTTGACGTTGATAGTGGGTTCTACGGGGTCGAAATCGGGTGTTTCGGTGAGGTGAAGCTGTTCGTGCTGTTCTTCTACGGCGTGGTAGGTGAAGCAGCGGTCTACATAGTGGCAGTTAATACAAATACACATTCTTGATATCCTCTGTGCATTTCAAAAAGATTGGTGAAATTTGAGCTTTCTGTTAATCTAGCGTAGCAAGAGTTTAATTGTTTGTAAGTTTGTAGATTTTTGTTGCAATGCCGATTAATTTGCCTTCTTCATTATCTCCTGATACTTGGCCGTTTGATTTGGAACTGCTGACACCGCCTGCTTATCTGGTGGGGGGTGCGGTGCGGGATGCGCTGCTGGGAAGGCGAGCGCACTATTTTGATTTGGATTTCGTTATGCTAACACGGGCCGTGAAGACTGCTCGAAAAATTGCCGATCGCACGAAAGGTGGATTTGTCTTGTTGGATGCGGAACGCCAAATTGCGCGGGTGGTGTTTGCGGGCGGTACGGTGGATTTGGCGCAAGCGGAAGGGGGGAGTCTGGAGGGGGATTTGCGGCGCCGAGATTTTCGGATAAATGCGATCGCCTGCAATCCTTTTACAGGAGAAATCATCGATCCTTTGGACGGTCAAACTGATTTGCGCTTGGGTGTGCTGCGGATGATTTCGCGGTCAAATTTGGAGGACGATCCGCTGAGGTTATTAAGAGCTTACCGCCAAGCGGCGCAATTGGGTTTTGCGATCGAACCGGAAACTCAATCGGCGATTCGGGAATTAGCGCCGCTGTTGAGCCGGGTAGCGGTGGAACGGGTGCGGACGGAATTAGGTTATTTGTTGAGCAATCCTGACGGTGTTCCTTGGATTTGTCGCGGTTGCGAAGACGGTTTGTTTTCCATTTGGTTTGAAAGTGCGATCGACCGTTTTGATATTTTGACAAAAATTGATGCGTCTGCTGCCAAGCTAGCAACAATTTATCCAGATTTGGAGAGAGAATTTTCGCGATCCATTCGAGATACGATTAAAACGCCGTTGTTGGCGGTTGCGAAGTTGGCTGTTTTGGCAGATTCCGACCCGACAATGGCTGAAACCCAGTTGCAGCGGTTGAAGTACAGCAATGCGGAGATTAAAAGTGCGATCGAGCTTTTGAAATACTTGCCCAAATTGCAAGCAAAACCTATCGCGGAAATGTCTTTGAGAGAACAGTATTTTTTGTTTCGGGATGTAGGAATAGTATTTCCAGTTTTAGCGGTTTTGGCGGTGGCGGCGGGAGTTGCGGTTGATGAGATTTCACTGTTAATTAATCGCTATCTGGATGCTGATGATATTATTGCTCATCCTACCCAATTAGTTAGCGGCAATGATTTAATGGAATATTTGAAATTGCCCAGAAGTCCACGCATCGGTCAATTGTTGATGGAGATTCAATTAGCGCGGGTGGAAGGGAGAATTGCGACTCGCGAAGATGCGCTGAAATTGGCGGGAGATTTAGTTGACAACTAAAAGATAGATATCTAAATTCTCAGCTTCTTTTGAACTTTTCAGTAGCTGCTGCATTCATTATATCGTCTTTAATCTCTCTCATCGTTGCAATGACTGTATCGTAAACATTTTGATATTCATTAAAATTCATACTTAAATATTTCCCGTGAGCTATGGTATTTCTGACTTGAAGTAGCTGTTTATCTATCAAGGTTTCTCTAAGCTGATATTTTTTATAATCGATACCAATAACAGTACAAATATCGCGAAAAACAATAAAACTCAAGTTAGATTTTGTTTGAATTATTCCTTCATAGGGAATATTAGCTCTCTCATTTAACTGCTGTAACATAAAATCAACGGCTGCAGTTTGCAAGTCAAATTTATTAGTATTGTCCATTTCATTAATTTTATTTTTGAGACAAAGAGCTACAAAGCATGACTCAAGTTGAGCGTGCCTGAATTTTTTTAATGATACATAATTTAAATAATTCTCTGCCGCACACTTGACAAAACCTTCCCAATGAGCGTATAACATTGCGATCCCGGCTCTAATCAGTGCATCTTGTAAAGCATCTCTGTTAGGTGTATTGGGAATTTTGCTTTTAAGTAGGCTAAGTTCCTTGATTCTCCAGCCAAAATCTTCATCTAAGTTATCCTGAAGATCGAGAAGAGTTCTATTTTTTTTACTCATTGCTTGCTAAAGTACGCTATCCCAAACTTACGCATTTTAGGAATTCTAACGCGCGCATTGGAACCCGATCCGCTGTAGTTAGTAAAATCACTTTCTGACCACATCTGCTTTACTTTTTCAGTTAACAATTTTAGGTGGGACTCCGTATCTGAATAATTATCAACGTTTGCACCTAATCCAAGGGTAACTGCTTCATAGGCCGATTCCAGAAACTTTCCCTTAAACTTTTCCCCGTCATATTTTTTGAAACTACTCTCTCCAGTCGATTTGCTCAGAAGCGAGAAGAGTTTGTAGAATTTTATTTTTTCTAATTCAAAATCAAACTCATTGTTTTTAGATAATTTGACCAAACAGTCAGTTAAATACTCATTCACATCCTTCATATCTTTGAGGTCAAAGTGCGAACAAATTACATATCTTAAGGCAAGTTCCATATCGTAACGCTCTAGCAAAAGCCTATCTGTTAGGGAAATACAGTTTTGGAAATCTTCATTACTTGCTAAATCAGACAACCACAAATAAACATCTTTGTTAATCATTACCAACAAAGAATTGCGAACCTCTTGATACGACAAAAAGGAACCGCCTGTATTCAGCCTTTCAAATACTTCAAACTTGGCATTAATATCTGAGCTTTTTTGAATAATTTCTACTTTGATTTTAGCTCTTCGGAAATCAAACTTAGGAAAAATCGCAGTATTATTGCGTTCCTCAGTTTCCCATACCGCATCTCTTAAACTGGGAAGCAGTTCCGTACCTTCAAGAACCAAGGGCGGTTTTTCATGTCCTTTTTCATCTTTGAGATAACCCATAAATTCTAAAATAGTTGATATTCTTTGCAATCCATCTACTAACTCCCAGATACCATCTTCTCTTTGATATACAAAAATAGGAGGGATGGGTATACCAAGCAATAAAGATTCAATAAATTTTGACTTTTGTTGTAAGCTCCATCTAAAATATCTTTGAAATTCTGGATCGATGATGAGTTCGCCATCTTTATAAAGATTAGCGATTTCCCCAATAGACATAGAATAACTATCTGTGCGAAATTCTTTAGTTTTTGTGGTAATTTCTTCTTGTAAGCTCATAGTATTTTACCTCGTTAGCTAATCAAGCTATTAATAATGAGATTCTCAGTTGAAGGGTGACATATCTAATTATAATTGATTTCCATCGCACCTAACAATGCTCTTTCAGGACGCTCGCCACCGCAACTCACAGTCAGTGCAACAATTTTAGCATCGATCGCCTGCGTTTTCCTCACAGCGATCGCGGTTCCCGCATTTACATCGCCAGCGGGAAAACAAGCCAAACTCAACATTTATCAAATTATGCTAGGTAATATCTTTTAATGATTCCGGCAGTTCAAACTTGCCATCTGCACCCGCTTCAAACTCAATAACTTTCAACACAGCATCAACATTCAGCGGCCCGTAAATGTGCGGGAAGGAATCTCCGCTGGCATCTTCGTATTTGATTTCAGATTGCACTTTCCCAGAGTCAATGCAAAGCAGCAGCAATCCTGTTTTTCCGACAAAAAACTTATTGGCAGATTTAACAACTTGCGGCAGTGTCGAACAGTGGATAAATCCTTCAGAGTCTAGGGTATCACCGCGATAGGATTTAAGCTGTTTTGCTTTTTCCCATTGTTGGCTTTGAGTGATGTGAAATATAACGCTCATAAATTATTTTACCTGAAATAAAGAACTTAGGCAGAGCATCTAGATGTGTGTTCCAAGGCTCTACCTAGGAACGAGATTAAAGGACTAAAATCCTTACTACAAAACTAGCACGATACGAGTACATCCGATCGCCCAAGAACTCTCATATCTTCCTCATCGAGTTCGACTGATGTACCGCTGCGAATTAGTTCCACAAAATCCTCATTCGGCACCATGATGCACAAAGTGTACAAACGTCCACTGCCCGTATTCTCAATTAGGTGAGTGCCTGTTGGAGGCACTAACAAACTATCTCCCGGTTGAATACTAACTGTTTTGCCGTCGCAGGTTGCTTGCCCTGTCCCTTTGAGTACAAAAAACATTTCGACTGCGAATTGATGGCGGTTGGGAGGAGTTTTGCCGCCCACATCGAAAATCTCCACGCAAACTGTTAATGAAACATTAGCTATTACCGGATCGAAGACGATCGCTAATCTATTAGTATCGCCCGGACTGATGCGAAATGCTTGGTAGTCTTTCGGAGACTTTATAACAGGAATCACGCACTGGTTTGTCATTTTTTTATTGTTAGTTCTCAGTGGTTATGTTTCTGCTGTCATTAGTGAGAATTCAGAGTCATTAGTCCGCCGCTCAACCTCCAAAGTTTATTGATTTCACAGGAGAGTTCGCTGTCAGAGCAGGAAGCGATATATAGAGGCTTTGCTGTGCGGGACTCTCGCACTCCTAAAAAACGCTTTTTACACTCCAGAGGGATACTCCCCTGATGACTGCTATTTAATTGCTTCTAACATAGCCTGAGAATCTGACAAAAAGCCAAAACATTGTTTAACGTTATAAAGAGTAGCTTGCCAGCAATATTCAGGAGATGTCGTAGCTGTACAATCTTTGACTAAAATACAGTCGTAACCGAGGAAATTAGCATCTTGCAACGTAGCCATGACGCACTGATCGGCGTTTACTCCTCCGAAGAAAAGTGTAGTTCTGCCGAGGTTCCGCAAGATACTATCTAAAGGAGTATCCCAAAAGCCGCTCATCCGATATTTATCAACGCAAATATCCTCCGGTTTGGGTTTTAATTCATCGACAACCTGCGCTGCCCAACTCCCTGCCATCAGTACAGGTGCGTTGTTTTTTGGCAGCGGATCTCCCAAACCTACGCCGTCGCCTGTGGGATTGTAAACGTGACGGGAAGCTGCACTAATATTGAGCAAATCGGGGCGGTTCCCCCAGTTAATCCAAATAATTGGTATTGCGTGCGATCGCAATTCGGGCAGCAAATTTTTTAAAGGATTAATTGGAGTTCTGGCGGGCGTTACATCTACCCCAATATGTGCTAGCCAACCGTCGGGATGACAGAAATCGTTTTGCATATCTATCACCAACATTGCTGCTTTTGCTAAGTCCAAACGCAGGGTCTTAGTTTCTGTTTCCAGGGTAACAGGTTGAGGCGCGATCGGCGATCGGGTGATATCGGCAATTTTGGCATCAACTTTCCAAGCATTCGGCGGTACGCCCAAGGTGCGGAGAAAATCAGGATTCATAAGGATTTTGACTCAAAAACGATTTTAATCTTATAACAATTTGATTGTTACTAACTTGTCATATCTTAAATCTTTACTATAATTAAGTATCAGGGGTAACTTTGTGATAATTTTTAGGATGTATTAAGTTTATTACAGTTTGGCGACCGCAAATGTTAGCGCCCTGCAATCCTACAATAAAAATTAATACAAATTTACAAACAGGGTAAATCTATGAGCTTTACAATTCAAAATGCTTTAATTCCGGTTGATAGCGGTTATGAAACCGCAGATGTAAAAGTAGTGGATAATTGCATAAGTGCAATCGCGCCCAATTTAGAGCCTGCGGGAACATTTATCGATGGCAAAAATAAGCTGCTGCTGCCCGGTTTTGTCAACGCGCACACTCACTCTTCAGAAATGTGGCAACGAGGCATTATTCCCCCTTTGCCGCTGGAGTTATGGATTGCCGAATTATACGATTTTACCCCTCTCGATCCCGAACAAGTTTATTTGAGCGCCTTGGGAACTGCGGTAGAAACATTGCTGTCGGGCGGTACAAGCGTAGTCGATCATTTAGTTTTGATTCCGGGGCAGGAATTGGAGACAATCGCCGCCGCAGTTCGCGCTTATCAAGAAATCGGTATCCGCGCTTTTATCGGGCCGTTAATTCAAGATCAATCCCTGACAGCGGGAATGCCTGCGGGCGATAGCGGACTCGAACACGCAACTTACATTCGCTCGACTAAGGCAACTTTAGAGTTAATGGAAGAAGCCATAAAACAGTTTCACAATCCCGAACAAGGTGTTAATATGTTGTTGGCGCCGACGGGAATTCAACTGTGTTCCGATGGTTTGTTTGAAGGCTGCATCGAATTGAGCGATCGCTACAATATTTGCCGCCACGCCCACCTCTTGGAAACTCCCGCTCAAAAACAGTTAGCTTACGAAAAATACGGCTGTAGCGCTGTCGAACACCTGCAAAAAATTGGTTATTTGAGTCCCCGAACTTCCTTAGCGCACTGCGTTTGGCTGGACGATGCCGACATTGCGATTATGGCAGCAACGGGAGCGACTGTCGTACACAATCCCCTCAGCAACTTGCGCCTGGGAAGCGGGATTGCACCGATTTTCAAATACCGCCAAGCGGGAGTCAACGTATCTTTCGGCTGCGACGGCGCTGCTAGCAATGACTCTCAAGATTTGCTGGAAGCGATTAAAATTGGTTCGATTTTGCACAATATCACGGATTTGGATTACCGCCAATGGATTACACCGCGCCAGTCTGTAGAAATGGCATCCCTGGGAGGAGCAAAAGGCTTGCATCTAGCCGATGAAATGGGTTCGTTGACTGTCGGTAAAAAAGCAGATTTTGTGCTGTATGATTTAACCAGTTTATCATTGCTGCCGCGCACCGATCCGATTGGCTTGCTAATATTGGGACGCCCGACTAATGCGGTAGACAGCGTTTGGGTAAACGGCAAGCAAATTGTCGCAGAAGGTAAGGTGAAAACGATCGATGTTGATGCTTTGAGGCGGGAATTATTCGATCGCAGCGAGTGGACTAGCAAGCGTCAATCGCAAACGGTGAGCGAGATTGAAGCGCACTACCGACAAGTGATGAAACTGCAAGGTTACTCTTAGTAGGGTAAAACTGAGATATTGCATCATTTTCAATAAGCCTTTCAAGGGCGGGCTAGGAGCAACGGCCCACAAGAAAATTAACTCTTGTGGAACAGGCCGGAAAGCCTGTTCTTGAGAAGGGTGCTATTTGGTGAGGTAAAATAGAACTCTCACAATAATATTTTCAAAAAATTAATGATTAAATTGCACAAATGGCAGCGGATACTGGGTTTAATAGTTGTTTTTGCGATCGCCCTTACCTCCTCCGCCATATTATCCCCCCGTCTCTTGGCTCAAGCCCCGCCCACCACCCCAACAACTGAATTGCGGGGCGTCTGGCTGACCAACATTGACAGCGACGTTCTCTTCTCCCGCAACAACATCATTGACGCTGTAAATCGACTGGACAAACTCAATTTTAATACCATCTATCCCACGGTTTGGCAAGGAGGCTATACGCTTTATCCCAGCGCAGCCGCCCAACGAGTATTCGGACAGTTGATCGACCCATCGCCCGGATTGAAAGACCGAGACATCCTCAAAGAAATTATAGCACAATCCCGCCAAAAAGGTATAGCAGTAATTCCCTGGTTTGAGTTTGGTTTCATGGCTCCCGCCGAATCGGAATTAGCCACACTTCACCCAGACTGGCTGGCGCAGCGGCGCGACGGTTCAACTATTTGGAAAGAAGGCAAGCACGAGCGAGTTTGGCTGAATCCCTTTCATCTCGAAGTGCAGCAATTTATCTTAGATTTAATCCTAGAAATTGTTGATAATTATGATATAGATGGCATTCAATTTGACGACCATTTCGGCTTGCCAGTAGAATTTGGCTACGAGCCGTTAACAGTCTCAATGTATCAGGAACAAATCAAAAGTCCTCCCTCCGACGACGCCCGCGAAACCTTCTGGGTGCGCTGGCGCGCTGACAAAATTAACGACTTCGTGGGGCGAGTTTCCCGCGCCATCAAATCCCGCAAAGAAAAATGTATTGTCGGCTTATCTCCGAACCCTTTTCACTTTTCTTTACCCGCCCACTTGCAGGACTGGTTTACCTGGGAAAGACGCGGCTACATCGACGAAATTGTGTTGCAGATTTATCGCAGCGATATCAAGCGTTTTAATGCCGAACTAGAACGGGAAGAAGTTAAACTGGCTAAACTTAACATTCCAACTGCGATCGGCATTTTGACGGGTCTTAAAAATAATTCAGTGCCACTCAAACAAATTCAAGAACAAGTGCAAGAAGTGCGAAAAAGAGATTTCGCTGGCGTCTCGTTCTTTTTCTACGAAAGTTTGTCGAATTGGGCGAGGGAAACCCCCGAACAGCGCAATTATGCGTTGCAAGAATTCTTCCCCACAAAGATGCAGCGCCCGCCATCCGAAGGCAGAATTTGAAACCTACGGTTAAAATGAGAAAAAGCATACAGCGCTTAGGAATTGTCATCTTATTTTTGACCGCTTTCCTAACAATTGGCTATCTCACTCCCAGAAAGTGGGGAAATTACTCGCAAGCAGATTGCACGATCTCTCTATACATTTCCAACCAAGGCATCCACACCGAAATCATTGTTCCAGTTAAAAATGAATATTTTGACTGGAATCAATATTTACCGCTAACAGAAATAGGGCGGGATGCCACTTCTGATTATAAATATTTGTCTTTTGGCTGGGGAGATAGAGCTTTTATGCTGGAAACTTCCACCTCAGCAATCATCAACCCAGTTACAGCTTTCAAGGCGCTATTTCTCCCTACTCCCTCTACCGTACACGTTGAAAGTTATCGGGTTGTCCCCCGAAATCTAGAAACCCAATGTGTGAAAATTAGTGGGGTAAATTATCTGAGGATGGTAAATTTTATTAAAAATTCATTCCTATTAGACGCAGCCGATAGTAAAATTAAAATTAGCTACGGCTATGACAACAGCGACAGTTTTTATGAAGCTAAAGGCAGTTACTCTACTTTGAGAACTTGCAACGACTGGACGGCCGAAGCTTTGCAAAAAGCCGATGTCAATACTCCTTTATGGTCAACGCTTTCTTCGGCGATTATGTTTCATTTAAATAGCGGTTGCAAATGTCACAAATAAATGGTAAGCTGTTACGCATTTAAACCACTAACGAGGCTTGTAGGGTGCGTCAGGAGTGAACACTTACGCTTACAAGGGAAACACTTCTATACTGACGCACCATACTATCGTCTTTTAAATCAATACTCCGGACAGTTTTTAAAGAGGGATGCGACGCCTACGGCAAGCAACGCTTACGCAATAAATCACAGAAG
>NZ_JAUBSA010000068.1:0-32966 GCF_036702115.1 Microcoleus sp. LAD1_D5
AAATAAGTCCCTTCGGAATTTCTTCCAAGGTAACGTCTTCCAAGATTCACTAACATTGCTGCTGTGTCTAATCATGCTCTGCTCTAACTTATGTTTTCTGAACACCTCAGACCAATTACGGTCTGTCCTACCCGAACTAAGGGGGTTCCGCTGCTCGTCTAGCCTACGAAAGGGTTCGACTTCCCCTTGACCCTTAGTTCGTTTTTCTTCGTTCCCTCGGTTAGATTGATTGTTCCTTTAGGTGGAGCCAATTTAACTGCTGGATTCCCTGGACTCTTGCCGATATTGATAGTATGATTCGGCGGGAATAAGCTCCAGTGAAGTCGGGAGTTTTTGTCTGTGTCCCGCTTGGGGCTAAGTTACTTTTCTAGGCTCAATTTCACCATCGGAACTCCCCATTAACACCAGTGTCACCTCACATTAGATGTCTGTTTGCGTCCTGTTCCCAGCTTCACTCTCCGAGAATCGAGCTCGGTCGGTGTGGGCAGGTAGGGAGTCATACCTGAGTCTGGCAGAAGGGACTTGCACCCTTATCAGACCGAGAGTTCAGCCTTGTGACTGGAAACGCTATGTACGGACTTTCACCGTGATTCACCTTTCAACGAATCGCACACCATCTACCCCTTTTGCCTAGAATGACCTCCTACTCTACCTTTGAGAGATGCCGTGAAAAGTAAGCACTGTAGTCAAGGGTAGACTACAGTCAGAATCCTTGCATGATATGGATTTAGAGCCTACTGTAGTCACTGTAGTCACAAATTCACCACCTTCTGAAAAATCAGAAAACTTATTGCTGAGTCCCCAACCTGCTAAACCAGTGGCCACCCAAAGGAGCCTAGGACTTTCCAGTTGGGTCAGCAAGTTGTGGTTAAAGATGGAGGGGGTATTTATCAAGGCGCTCGCGGTGAGATTGCAGATATTTGGCACAGCAGCACTGGCACGAGCTATCTCGTCAAGTTTGATAAGCCTGTTAGGAATATTCGGCAGTTTGAGTTTGAAGGTTCCGACCTGATGAAGCTTTAAGCTTTCTCTGAGTTAGAAATCGCTGCTAGTAAGCCTGTGCTGATTGGCAGCGGTTATCTCTGATTGACGGCTAAATCCCGTCCCTATGCGGGGATTTTCATGTCAACAAGTTTTGTCTACAATATGTTGACAGTTATCAGTTATTGTAGACAAATACTGTATACAACTGTCTACAATGAGTCAAAGTCAAGTCGTATCGTTCAGGGCTTCCGGTCACTTCTTGAACTGGATAGAAGCTCAAAGACTAGATGGTGAGTCGGTCAGTCAAGCTGCACAACGCATTCTCAAGAAAATATCAGGCGCGTCTACAACCCTGTCTACATTGTCTACATTGTCTACACAGGATGACGCTACAGCCTTGTATACAATATCTACAGATTTGTCTACAGGAGACCATAACAGCGTCGTGTCTACAGAGTTGTCTACAACTATGGCAGAAACTGTAGACAAGGCTGTAGCCGATCGCCTTGACCCCGTGATGGAACGGATGGCCACCATTGAGGAACGGCTGGGAAAATTGAGTGCCTGAGCGATGGCAACGATGAATCGCTCAGGCAGGAATTGAAAGCGGCTAACAAGCAACTTACAGAATGGGATGCAGAACTGAATCAGTTACACGAGCGCAACGGCGATTTGGGTCTGAAGGTGCAGATGTTGGAGCAAGATCTCAAGGAAGTGCGGCGCGATCGGGAAGCCAATAAAAACTCAGCTCCGACCGTGGCAGAGTTTCCAGCATCGGCCGACGTGCTCAACCAACTCAAGGCACGGCGCAAAAAGTCTAAGGCGGACATGGCAGACGTGGAGGCAATTTTAGAAATACTCCTGTCTGACCGATCGCCCGCTTGATGGGGTGGAGTTAAAACAAAAAGTGGTATATACCGCAGTGGTGCATATACCACTCATATATACCACTGCCTATAAAACTGCACGTGTGGCTAAAGAAGCGGATAGCATCAAAGCCTTGTGGAGTAAGGAATGTACGGAGAGGGTGGGATTTGAACCCACGTTAAAGTTGCCTTTAAAATAGATTTCGAGTCTACCGCATTCAACCGCTCTGCCACCTCTCCAATTGATTTGAGATGTGAGCTAAAATTATTTTACCGCACAGTGCGCCAGATTGTAAATCTTTATAAAAAAGAAGTTTGATTTTCTTCAGATTCCAGAGTGGTCTTAAATCCCCCTGCTGGAGTCCACTGGAGGGCTCCGTCGCGCCCTGTCCAGAATATCTGGATTTTGCTTTGGCGCAGTTGGGCTGCGGTTTCTGGGTCGATTTCGTTAGCAGATGCGATCGCCACTTGCGGCCCAACCGCGCTTAATAACTCAGCCGTCAGGGCTTTTCCTGACCACCACAGCACTTGAGCCGGCTTCAAGGTTCCCGTTGCTGCCAATTTTTTTTGCACTTCCGGTGTCATTTCACCGACGAGCAACCAAGTTCGATTTCCCACCAGGAATTCTACCACCGGAATCTCCGCATTCACGAACTGCAACCGCGTCGAACCCAGATCGACTGCACTGTTAGTTTCTAAAGGAAAGTAAACGCCTTGGCGAGATTGCACAGCCGTTATAAATTCCTGATTGTTGCCACGGTGAATTTGTTTCGGAGCATAAATATCATAAAATGTTTTAATTGGCAAGCGTTCTAGTAATTTTCCCCAACCACTGCTCAAACCTAAATGACCGTGAGTGGCGATCGCAAAATTGACCGAATTAACTCCTTGCTGCTGCAAAAAAGGCAGCACTGTAAACCTTACGGTATTTTCATCACCGCTATTAATTAGCGCCACTTTTCCCCTATCTTGAATTACTAACACTGGTTCGCCCGATGTCGCCAGCAAAGTAACTTGAAATAAAGATGCTTGAACGTGCCAAGCTGGCAAAACTATGATACTTATTCCCGCCACCAGCGCCAGCGGTAAAATCCAAGCAGATGAAAAACTCGGCAGCGAAACAACTCTACTTTTACCCTTCTTCCCTCTTCCTTCTTCCTTCTTCCTTCTTCCCTCTTCCTTCTTCCTTCTTCCTTCTTCCTTCTTCCCTCTTCCTTCTTTCTTCTTGTTTCTTCCCCCAATCCAAACCCAGCAAATTAAACTGTAAAGCGCGATTAGTTGAAACACCGATACTTGACCGACAGCTACCGAATTACCGGGCAATTGCGAGAAATATTCGGCGATCGCAATTAACCACTTTGCCGGATAGTCTAGGACTTGCACAAAAACACTTCCAGCAGGCGGAAAAATCAATCCAGCTAAAGCGCTAATCATTCCCCCAATACTCAAAATCCACAGCAAAGGAGCCGCAATAATATTGACTAAAATGCTGTAAGGTGATACCACACTAAAAACGTAAAGTAACAGCGGCAGCACCCAAACTGAAGCGGCGATCGGAACCACCACAATCGAAGCGATCGCGGGAGGCATCCAGTCCAACTTTGCCATCAGTGGCGGCGTTGTCACAATTAACCCCAAAGTCGCCAAAAAACTCAGTTGGAAACCTAAATCCCAAATCCACAAAGGGTTAACCAGTAGTAAAATAGTAGCAGCGATTAACAGCAATCCCAGCGGCTTAACTTGGCGGTTCAGCACCAAAGCAAATAATGTTCCAAATCCCATCAAAGCCGCACGGCATACTGAAGCTTCAAAGCCAGTTAATCCCACAAGCAAAAATAAAGCACCGACGCCAAAACTAAATTGTAATTGTTTGGAAAAACGCCTGGTTAAACCTAGAACTAAAGCCAAAACCATAGAAACTTGAGTGCCGGAAGCTGCGATCGCGTGGGCTAATCCAGCCTGCACAAAAGAGTCGCGGATGTTGTAAGGTAAATCTACTGCTTGTTTGCCGAGGGCGATCGCACTGATCAGCGGGCCTTCGGGAACATTTAACTGCGATAGCTGCGATCGCACGATCCGCTGCCGCATCGCTTGAATTTTCGATGGCTGCATCCCGCTTGGCTCCAAGAAAGCAGCCGTTTGGCTGTTAACTCGATTTACATCTGCGATCGCTTTTTCTCTCCTCCAGTCGATTTGACGACCTTTGAGCCCTACAAAAGCCCCTTCTCTGGCTAAATATGCTTGAAAATTAAAAGCCCCTGGATTCGACGGCGGCTGCGGTTTGTACAAGGAACCCACAACTGCGATCGTATTGTCGGCGTACAAACCCGTTGCTTGCAGCAGGGGCAATGTAACGTAAAGTTTGCCGGATACTGGGCGGTTGACAACTGCTCCTCCCTCGCCGCCGTTGATTTCGCTAACTAAATCTGTTTCTAGCCAAAATTGCGATCGACCGGATCGAGTCAATCGAGGTGTACTGACCACTCTACCGCGAACTGTCACTGCCACTTCTTGAGTATTCCCGCCAGCCGGAATCAGTTTGCTGATGTCATCTATTGCTGGTTGGGGCGATCGAACTGCAAAATAAACGCTCGCTAGAAATGCCACCAAACCCGCAACTGCCCACACCCATTTCGCTCTCGGCAGCATCTCCAACAAACTCAACTCTTCCCTCGCATCTAAGGGTGCTTCAAGAGGATTTTCTTTTTGTCTGCTGCGTCTTTTATTGGTGACTTTGACAGAATTTTTAGTAAATTTTCGCAACAATTTTGGCAGGGCGATCGCTACCGCTACTCCCAAAGCAAGTATCGCGTATCTACCCCAAGAAACCGCTGTAGAAATCAATCCCAAAATGTATGCAAGACAGAAGATGACACCCGTTGCTTGATTCATTAATTAGTAATTGAGAGGGGGAATATTTCAGGGAAAACTATGCGGAACTTATGCACTCCTTACCAAATAAACCGGATTTTTTAATCAGGATCAAAGGCTAAACGCCGTGTATTTCGATAAAAAACCTGTTTCTGGCTACCCGTGCGTAAGTTATGGAAAAATTTCTTTCCTTACATTCTTTCCCTTCCCCTTCCCCTTCTTCTTCCTCTTCTAAATAGACAGCCCCAATTTTAAACCGAAAGCCGCGTGCAGCACCATAAGTGCAAGGGCTGTCGTGCCTAAATAAGCGTGAACCGCACGCAGTGCCAGCTTATTGCCCCCAAAACCCGTTAGCGAAATCAAGCTGCCAACAGCCAGTAAAACCAGCACCGCCGAACCTGTCCAAAAATGCGGACTTTCCATGACTGGCTGGTGCTGCATCACCAGCGACAGCAAGCCGCCTGTATAGCCCAAAGCTAGAAACAGAAACATCCACGGTGCAAGCTTGCGGTGATCCGAGCGACTTTTGAGTGCGACATCTTTATCGGTGGCCAAACGTCCTTGCCATCCCGTATACCCGACAAAACTGCCCATTGCCACTACCACGATCCCCATCATTACAGGGTGTCCCCAATGGGTAATTGGTTCGGGAATTCCCAGACTGCGAAATTGACTGGCGATGGGTTCGAGTAGTTCGCTGAGATTGATCATTTGCTTGAGATTCCTAACTTTGCGATCGCTAATTTTGGTTTAACCAACAACTTACTATAAATAGCAATATACCAATCGTGATTTTCAATCACTGTTTCCAGCCCGAAGTCTGTATAAAATAAAAGAGCCGGACACAGGAGAAGTGTATTACCTAGCCTCAGCAGGGGATCTGCCATTTCAGTTAATTTGAGCTGAGCAGTATCCAGTTTTTTGTCCCCACACCAGTAAGAGGATGCTATTGCAGACGGCGCTATGATTAAGCCTTACCGATTTTTGCAGCGAATTGCTCAACTGCTCGCCTACGCTTACTCAGCACTGATTGTCAGCTATCTGATTCTGAGACTGATCTTTTGGGACAGGTTGTGGCCGGTTGCCTTGATGGGGGATTTTGTTCCTTGGATTTTCTTGCCAATCTTCCTGCTGCCAATTCTAGGGTTTTTTCTCATAAAGAAACGCTGGTTCGCGATTGTTTCATCTGTGGCTAGCCTCTGCCTGCTGGGTTGGCTACACGTCACCTACTTT
The DNA here is from genome assembly GCF_036702115.1 of Microcoleus sp. LAD1_D5. Lineage (NCBI taxonomy): Bacteria > Bacillati > Cyanobacteriota > Cyanophyceae > Oscillatoriales > Microcoleaceae > Microcoleus > Microcoleus sp. LAD1_D5. The sequence goes on from NZ_JAUBSA010000068.1 coordinate 5,955, forward strand.
TCTCCCCAGTCGGCGAAGATCAGTGACTCCCAGCCAACCCTCAAGGTTTTTTCTCTCAACCTCGGCTGGCATCACAAATCCCCACAAGCTTTGGTTAACCTAATTCAGCAAGAAAAACCAGACCTCATTTGTTTGCAAGAAATTAAGGAGGATTACGCCCAAGAAGTATTCTCTAAGTTGGTGGCATTATACCCGCACCACCTGGGGCGCGGATACCATGTGATTCTCAGCCGATATCCGATTCGCTCTTTCCACAAGTTAAAGCTAGCCGGTGGGAACGAACCACAGGAACGAGCTATTATCGAAATGAACCAGCAAGATGTAGTTCTTTATAACATTTCAACAACCCCACCGTGGTTTCGCCAGCATAAAATTTTGCCTTTTCTCAAAATCCCAGTTTACGACTACGGCGACCGACCGGCACAAATTCAAGATTTAGTGCGACGACTCCAGAAAGAAACGCTGCCGACTATTGCCGCCGGGGACTTTAATCTGACTGACCAGTCTCAAGACTACTCTTATTTGAAAGCGGTTATGCAAGATGCTTTCCGAACAGCAGGAGTGGGTTTTGGCTTTACTTTTCCTCACGGATGGGATTTGAGTTTACTGGTTAAACAGTTAAACTGGAAATTAACTTTTCCCCTGGTGAGGCTTGACTATGTTTGGTATTCTCAGCACTGGGGGGCGAAATCAGCCAAGGTTTTACCGCCAATTGGTTCAGAGCATCTGCCCATGTGGGCAGAACTGCGGATGCGACCGAAATTAGGACGAGTGTAGGGGGTGGACAACACTTTTGTGGGGCTACCACAATGGAATTGGTGTCAATTAAAGCTGCGGGCGAAGATCATGATGCTGTTGGCGAATCCGTGAAGGGTGACACCCCACATTTGCTCCCGTCGCACCCCTCTTAGATCATTTCCGGTAATTACCCGCAATTAATTTTTCTTTCCCTGTTTCTCTTTCTTCTTCCTTCTTGGCGTACTTGGCATCTTGGCAGTTCATTATTAAACCCCCCAAGCCAACAAAGTATTGATTCGCCAACAGTCTCATGGAATTCGCGGCTATCCAAACCAGGAATTTTAGACAAATGAAGATGTTTTCAATCAAGCACTCACTAATTGCTCGAATTAAGCCTTACCGGCTTGGCAGTTGACTGCTGAATCGCCCCTAGGCCATAGCCTCCGGTATGCGCTTCACCCAATCTTCACAGCCTCATCCTCACTCTGGATGTTAAATTCTACCTGCCTGCTTAAAGTTAATTTCAATTCCTTGACTTTTGAATGCCAAGTGAGAAATTAACATCGCAGCCGACGAGGAGTCACACTTCTACATTTTGCTAATCGCTCTCAAGGGAGAATCAACTGCTGAAAAAAACTAGAGGTTCCAAGTTTGAGACTTCTGGCATATAGTATGCCGTCTGCCCAGGCTCACTTCGATCGACTGAGCGCTAAACCGTCTGAAAGCACCCTTCTATGTTGAGCAGCCATCGCTGTGCAACACGTCAACCCTCTCAACTAACTCGCTGGGGATTCGGTTTTAGCAGACAAGCACCCACTTTCTTGCGTCGCCTTCCTCGGAACCGTGCAATCGCTACACTCACTGCGCCGTCGCTAAAGTAGCTTCCGAAGGTTGGATTTGATACTTTACGAGATTTGCCAGTTCTTGTAACTGATTAATCGCTTCTGCACCTTCTAGTTTCATGAGTTCGCGGTCGTCCCGCATCTCAGTCCAAGTGATACCGTAATCTGACACTAAAAATCGAATCAGATGGTTGTCCGTCAAACTGACCATAAATGAGGCACTGTTCATCTGACCCCCGCAAGTGTAGCAGGATGCCAGATAACCCCGATGCTCTAGCACGATCGCTAAAGCTTGGAGATTCATTACCAAATCTTGAACGAATTTACGGTGTTGTTCTGCAAGTCTCAGAAACACAGTTCTCCTCCTATCACCACACCGTGTATTTTACAGCCCATTTAATAATTGCTTAATAAATGGGTATTTAGGTGCTGGTTCAGTATACGTTTAGTATGCTCAAAAAAAATCGGATTAGCGACCTCTTCAGCCTACCTATACTAGATTAACCGAGTTGTGCTCGAAACGAAGTATCAGCAGCGACATTCAGCCAAAACAGGCTCTCGCGGGGGACTCCAGCCTGAAAATTTGCCTGCTGTCAGAGCTGATTCACCCGTCGGATCGGGCAAAGATACAAATAACTAATGATAGTAATGAAATTAGTTAAGTATAAGAGTTCAATCGCCCTGGGGATACTCGTCCCAAAGCGTCGTCGTCTGCCGCAAGCTCCGAAAATCGCCATTCCCCAAAATCAAGTGATCCAGTAGCGGAATCGACAAAAACTGCGCTCCCGCCAGCAACTGTCGCGTCAAAGCAATATCCTCCGGGCTTGGCTCCACAATCCCGGAGGGGTGATTGTGCGAGATAATCGCCCGCGTCGCCCCCTGGCGGATGACCTCGCGAAATATATCCCTAGGGTGAGCCAAAGTTTCCGTTGCTGTGCCGATCGTAATTACCTGAGTACCCAGCAACCGATTTTTCACATCCAGCAGCACCACAGCAAAACGTTCCTGAGACTGCCACATCAAATCCTGACTCAGGGCATCCGCCGCCGCTTGCGGAGAGTCAACCACCGCCATTTCCGGCGGCCGCGACTGAAATACCCGCTTCCCCAACTCCACCGCAGCCAAAATCGAAGTTGCCTTAGCAGGGCCAATCCCATGAATCTGCGTCAACTCCTGAACGCTAATACTGCGTAGCACAGCCAGAGGATCACGGGAATGCAAACTCAACTGATTTAAAATATACTGTCCGAGTCCGACGGCGGAAAGTTTGCCGGGTCCCTGACCAGTACCCAGGAGAATCGCAATCAATTCTGCAGTCGCCAAACTTTTCGGGCCGCCCGCCATCAGCCGTTCCCGTGGCCGTTCACTCGTTGGCAAATCGACAATTCTCAAGCTGTAAGTCATAGATGCACCAGCACCGCAAGCTCAACAATTGCACAATTTTAGCCGATCGATTTGCGTTCTTCAATTGGTACAATCACCGAAAAAAGCCTTCATTATTAACCGAGGCTGTTGGCAGAGCAAATCTAACCTAGCGTTTCGCAAGCGATCGAGTCTCGATCTCGATCAGCAAGCCCTACTTAATATTCTATGGTATTGAGCATTCGCGGTAAGATTATTGATAATAAATATCATTAATTTTTAGAGATCATCCAGCTATGACCATCACCCTGACGATGAAAGAGGATTGGGAACTGTGGGCAGAAGCTAACCACAACAGCCTCCAACCACCAGAACCAGAACCATTTGAAATCCTCTGTGAAATGCCCAAGCAACTCGGCAAAGGCTACTTACGGGATATTGAGGTGCACCCTCATCTTTGGCTTGCGATTTTGGACTATGAATATCACGATGAGGTCCTATATAAAATCCCTGAATGGGATCACCCACTGCAATTTTGCGTTCTTCTTTCCGGCAAAGTCATAGACGAATACGGGGGGCAGTCAGGGGAAGGATATACGTGTATTTCTGGTAGCGGTATTCAACGCAAAATGCTTACAAAATCCCCCAAATCTCGACAGGTGGGCGTTGACATTCATATGCCTCCTGACTTGCTGGCAACTTTTTTCCCCGATGAAACAGGAGAAATTCCCCAGCAGTTGCGTCTGTTGGCAAAGGGTAATGATTGGCAGACTTTGCTCTACCCGGAAACTACGGCGGCTATTCAGGGAGTAGCACAGCAAATTGTCAACTGTCCTTTCCAGGGCATGACAAAGCGGATGTATTTACAGGGTAAGGTGTTGGAACTAATGGCGTTGCAGTTAGCTCCCATCTTATCTGCTCAAGACGGACTGCAACCATCGCCGCGATTGAAGACAGACACCATCGCCCGGATTCATCTGGCTAGGGAAATTTTAGTGGCACGTTTGGAGAATCCGCCGTCATTGCTGGAATTATCGCAAAGTGTCGGGGTGAGTGATCGCACTCTGCAACGTGGATTTAAGGAACTGTTTGGCAAAACAGCATTTAGCTACCTGACAGAGAAACGTATGGAATCGGCAGAGCAGTTATTGCGTCAAGGAAACATAACTATTACTGAGGTTGCTCACCGAGTTGGTTATTCCGAGCCAAGACGCTTTGCTGAAGCCTTTAAGCGCAGGTTTGGTATCACGCCGAGCGGATGTTTATTTGGTAGAAAGTCGTTTTCAGGCACATAATGCGGTTTTTGGCATAGACGCACTTGCGATTGATTCTCTATACTCACCTCCATTGAATTAGAAACTATTTGCAGTAATCGAGTTTGGGTCTAACACCTAATAACTCTTGAAGCACCCCACCCGCGATGTCGCGCACCCTCCCCTTGGTAAGGAGCTTGTGTGTACACGGTAGCTTCTTAAGGGGGGCTAGGGGGGATCTAGATTTAATAGTCAAACAGCATTCTGTGACTGGGTTTGACGTTAAGTTGACACCTCTTGGGGGAGCGATATTACTGCAAAGCGGATTAATTCAGTCAAGTTCTGCAAAAAGCTGGTGTATTGGGAGTTGCGATGAAGCGTTGGTGTTTGTCTGGTAGTGGGCGACTGTGGTTTTTACTGAGTCTATCGGGATGCTTGAATGCTGTTGCCATTGGGCCGGGATGGGCAGAAATTAAACCAATGGGTGAAAAGCAGGAAGTCGAAAGTCAGGAAAATTTACAACCTCTGTTGACTCAAAAAATTCGGCAATTGAGTGAAGTTGAGCTTCCCAGCACTAGCGCAATCATGCTGGTGCAGTCGCCAGCACCAACTAACCCCCCTTCCGTCCAAGGGCGGTTTCATTCTCACCAAAAACGTGAATTTTTTAGGGATAGTGCCCCCGTGCCTACCCCCGACCCAGACGATTCGATCGGCATGTCAGACCAAGAGGGCCGGCACGGGGGCACGGCCCCTAAGTCGAATGAAACAGCCCTGCCTTCCGTCCCCCCTTACCAAGGCCAGGGGGGTGAAATTGTGCAAGTTACATCGGCAGAAATTCAACCAATGGGTGAAAAGCAGGAAGTTGAAAGTCAGGAAAATGTACAATCTCTGTTGACTGGAAAAATTCGGCAATTGAGTGAAGTTGAGCATCCCAGCACTAGCGCAATCATGCTGGTGCAGTCGCCAGCACCCCAAACAGCCCCCTCATCAGAAATTGTACAGGTGACGGGAGTGCAAGCTAGACCCACAGAGAAAGGTGTGGAGGTGATTTTACAGACGACTGTTCGAGAACGATTGCAAATCACTGATCGCAGTGCTGATAATAACTTTATTGCTGATATTCCTAATGCCCAACTGCGTTTACCGTCGGGCGATGCTTTTACATTCAGTTCCCCAAATCCAGTTGAGGGGATTACTGAGATAACGGTAACTAATCTGGATGCCAATACTATTCGGGTGACGGTGGTAGGTGATAAAACTTTACCAACGGTTGAGTTATTTAATGATGATGCAGGTCTGGTTTTTGGTATAACCTCTGCGGCCATTGCGACGCAGCCTCCACTGCAACTAGAACCAGAGCAGCCCACGAGTGAGACACCGCAAGAGGAACCATCGGCACAAACCGATCGGCGGCTAATTGAGTTAGTCGTGACGGGCGATCGACGAGATGGGTATCGCGTTCCGAATACTACGACTGGGACAAAAACTGATACACCTTTGCGTGACATTCCCCAATCGATTCAAGTGGTGCCTCAAGAAGTGCTGCGCGACCAACAGGTGACTCGCTTAGAGGATGCACTTAGAAATGTTGCTGGTGTCAATCAGGCTTTTAACTTTGGGCCACTTACTTTCTATAGCATTCGCGGATTCGATGTAACAGAGACGAATCTTCTCAGGGATGGACTAATTGATACATTGTCTGGACAGGTCAGCGAACTTTCCAGTATTGAGCGAGTTGAAGTTCTCAAAGGTCCCGCATCAGTGCTATTTGGTTTAGGTAATCCAGGAGGAAGCATCAACCTCGTATCTAAACGTCCTTTGCGCGACCCTTTCTATGCTGTTAATGCAACGATTGGCAGCTATAGTTTTTATCGAGGTGCAGTTGATTTGTCGGGACCGCTAAATGACTCGAAGACAGTCTTATATCGTCTTAATTTAGCCTACAGAAACTCAGGTAGTTTTGTCGATTTATTTAATGGTGAAAGCTTAAATGTATCGCCCGTAATCAGTATAGCGCTCGGAGAGCAAACTAACCTGACCTTGGAAGCAGAATATATCAGGACAAGGGATACGATCGCATCTGGCGTACCTGTCATTGGTAGTGTATTACCTAACCCAAACGGGAAAGTGTCCCGTAATCTCAACCTTTTTGAACCTTCTGATAGTTTTGAGCAGACAATTATTAGGCTTGGATACCGGTTAGACCATAAGTTTAGCGAAAATTGGTCGATAAACAATGCGTTTAGGTTTGCATTTCGCGATCTCTATCAACGACGCACAAATGCTGGGAGTCTAGATGCAGACGACAATCGGACTTTTACGAGATCAGCGTCCGAAAGCTCTTCCGAAAATAGAAATTATGCGATGACGACAAATCTGATTGGTAGGTTTTCCACAGGTTCAATTCAGCATCAGCTATTATTGGGATTTGATTTAAATCGTTTTGACAACTTTGATCCACCAATCGATGAATTCGAGGCGGCATCAATTGATATCTTCAATCCTGTATACGGTCAACCGCGAGGAGCAACACTCCCGTCTTCTTTTGGGATTCGACAGCAGACAAACTCATTAGGAATTTATCTTCAAGATCAAGTTGCACTGACCGATAACTTGAAGATTTTGTTGGGTGAGCGGTTTGACTTTATCGATCGAAAATATGAAGATTTAATCAGCAACACAGAAAGCAGTGGGACAGATAGTGCATTCAGTCCTCGCGTTGGGATTGTCTATCAACCCATCCCTGCAATCTCACTGTACGCCAGCTATACAAGCTCATTTACTCCACCAGGCGGCTCATACTTTTTTGGTGTTGACTCTTCCTTCAAGCCAGAACGCGGTAATCAGTATGAGGTTGGGGTAAAGGCAGATTTGAACGATCGACTTTCAGCAACGCTTTCCTTGTTTGATTTGACCCGTACCAATGTCACCACAGCAGACCCTAACAGACCAAACTTTTCCATTCAAGTCGGTGAGCAGAATAGCCAAGGGGTAGAACTGAATCTGGCGGGCGAAATTTTACCAGGATGGAATATTTTTGCGGGCTATGCTTATATCGATGCCCGTGTTACTAAAGATAATACTTTGACACCTGGAAGCCGATTGTCAAATAGTGCAAATCACTCTTTTAACTTATGGACAAGCTACGAGATTCAAGAAGGTAATCTACAAGGCTTAGGTGCTGGAATAGGCTTGTTTTATGTGGGCGATCGCGTTGATTTTAACAATACCTATACTGTACCTAGCTATTTTCGGACTGATGCCTCTATTTTCTATAAACGAGATCGCTTCACAGCCGCACTCAACTTCAAAAATCTATTTGACGTAGAATATTTTGAAAGTTCGCTAGGTAATCGTGTTTATTATGGACAACCTTTTACAATTCAAGGAACTATTTCTTGGCAGTTTTAATAATTGAGACAATCATGCGACATTTTTCCTACTGGCTAATATTAGGCCTTTTCGGATTTACTCTAGTTACAGCTTGCAATCTCCACACATCTCAAAATATATCCTCTTTACCTAAACAATCAACCGCAGAATGTCGCATGGTTAAACACACAATGGGGGAAACTTGTGTTCCTATTAACCCCCAGCGTGTTGTCACCTTATCTTCATGTACTTTAGGCAATGTCCTCGCACTTGGGGTTAAACCCATCGGGACAACTAACGAAGTTTACGTAGAGGGAAACTCTCTGACATCCATTAATGGTGAAACGGAGGGAATAAAATTACTTGGACTTTCACAACCAAATTTAGAAGCAACGTTACGACTCAAACCAGATTTAATTATTGGTGTAGATTGGTTTAAGCCCATTTATCCTTTACTATCTAAAATTGCCCCTACGGTATTAGGTGAGATTGATTTCATAAGCTGGCAAAAACATCTGAGTTTTGTAGCTAAATCACTGGGAAAGCAAAAGGTTGAAAAAGCCCTTTGGGATCGCTACTATCAGCGAATAGAACAGCTAAAACTAGCATTAGGAACTCGCTATCAAGGTAAAAAAATATCCTTCATAACTGTTGGGCGTGAGCAGATATACATTGATTCCAAAAACTCATTTCCTGGTTCTATTATCAGCGATGCGCTTTTGCAGCGTCCAGCCGCACAAAATCTTGATTCAACCTATGGATCTTTTCCTATTTCCTTAGAGGAATTAGAAAAAGCAGATGGTGATATTTTATTTGTGACGACTTTTTCGAGAAATGGCAAGGAATTTCTGGCAAAAAAACAACAAGAGCCACTTTGGAAAAAACTTAAAGCCGTTCAAGAGAATCACGTTTATTATGTTGATTTTATGGCATGGGCGGCGACACATATGCTTGGAACTGACGCTGTAATTGATGACCTTTTTAAATATTTAGTCAACACACCATAAACCTATGCCTAAACACACCCTATTTATCTGCAAATCCTGCCACCGTTCCTCCGCAGAACGACCAAAAAATCCCCCTTTTGATGGCACTATTTTAGTTGACAAGCTGAATACTTTATGCGCCGAACAATTCCCAGACAATGAAGTGGAAATTCAACCAGTGGGATGCTTATGGGCGTGCAATCATGGCTGTGTGGTATCCGTCGCCAGTCCAGATAAACCCACCTATCTCTTCGTCAATCTCACCCCCGGAGAAAGTGCCACTGCATTACTAGATTTTATGCAACTGTATATCAAAAGTGCTAAAGGGAATGTAGTTTGGAAACAGATTCCTGAACTGTTACAATCTGCTATTTTCGCCCAAATACCTCCTGTAGGAATTAATGAAAACCAAAGTAATTCTGATTAATTATCTTCTCTAAATTGAGCATTTACCATGACCTCTTTACCATTAACCAAACAGCATCCCCTCCTACGGTTGTTACACTACGCCAAAAACTACCGCCTTCAAGTATGCACTGCTGTAACCTTTACCATCCTCAATAAAATCTTCGACCTGGCACCATCCTATTTAATAGGTGTGGCAGTAGATGTCGTAGTGGAAAAAGAGAACTCTATCATTGCCCAGATTGGGATTACTAACATCATTGGACTACTGGCAATCCTCTCATTATTAACATTATTAATTTGGACTTTAGAATCACTATCTGAATTTATTTACGATCGCCTGTGGCGCAACCTCGCCCAAACCATGCAGCATGAGCTACGTCTTGATGCTTATAGCCATTTACAAGAACTAGAACTGAGCTACTTTGAAGAACGCTCTACAGGCACACTTTTGTCAATATTAAACGACGATATCAATCAATTAGAAAGATTTCTTGATTCTGGGGCGGCTAGTATTCTGCAATTTATCACCACTATTTTAGCTGTAGGCGGTTCATTTATTCTCATCGCCCCCACTGTAGCTTGGTTGGCAATCCTACCCACACCCTTCATATTCTGGGGTTCATTAGAATTCCAGAAACGACTCGCACCCCGTTATGCAGATGTCCGTGACAAAGCCGGATTTATTAATAGTCGTTTAGCTAATAACCTCTCAGGGATTGCTACAATTAAAAGCTTTACTGCTGAAACCTACGAAAGAGGTCGTGTCCTTACTGACAGTGAAGCCTATCGCCGCAGTAATGCCCGTGCGATCGCACTTTCTGCTGCTTTTTATCCAGCTATTCGATTAGTGGTTGTAATCGGTTTCATCGCCACACTGTTTTTTGGTGGGGTTGCAGTGGCAAATAATCAGTTAACTGTGGGAACCTATGGTTTCATGGTATTCATTGTGCAGCAATTACTGTGGCCTTTTGCCAGTTTGAGCGAAATTATGGACGAGTATCAACGGGCTATGGCTTCCACCAAACGAGTCATGGGATTGTTAGATACTCCCATTGCTATTCCCACAGGGAAACATCCTTTACCGTTAAAAACAGTACGCGGTGAGCTGCATCTTGACAATATTACCTTTGCATACAACGATCGCACCAATGTACTGCAAGATTTATCATTGCACATTCCCGGCGGGGCAAGCATTGGCATTGTCGGTGCAACAGGTTCTGGTAAAAGTACCCTAGTTAAGCTACTGTTACGCTTTTACGAAGTCCAAGGCGGACAAATCCTGGTTGATGGTATCGATATTCGGGAGTTACAACTTGGGGAATTACGACGCTGTATTGGTTGGGTGAGTCAGGATGTATTTTTATTTCACGGTACGGTTGCAGAAAATATTGCTTATGGCAGTTTTGATGCTAGTCATGAAGAAATTATCCATGCTGCCAAATTAGCCCAGGCTCATGAATTTATCCTGCAACTACCCCAAGGATACGATACTATCGTCGGTGAAAGAGGTCAGAAACTTTCCGGTGGTCAACGGCAGCGAATTGCGATCGCCCGTGCTATTCTCAAAGATCCACCGATTTTGATTTTGGATGAGGCTACCTCTGCGGTGGATAATGAGACGGAAGCGGCGATTCAGAAGTCATTGGCGATGATTACTCAAAATCGAACTACGATCGCGATCGCCCATCGTCTTTCCACAATTCGTCACAGTCATTGTATTTATGTGATGGATCGCGGTCAAATTGTCGAGCAGGGTAAGCACGAGGATTTACTAGCACTTGATGGAATTTATGCCAGTCTGTGGCGCGTACAGTCTGGGATTCATTAATACTTGCCTTAGATGGAACGGCCTACAACAACACCCAGTAATTGGATATGTCCCTGTTCAATCTGAGGGCTAATAAACAGTTAATTGTTGAGAGAGTGCATAAAATGACAAAAGGGTTCACAAAATCGTATAGAGAATGGAAAAAGCCTCAAATATCAGCCTTAGTTGGTCTGGTTTTGGGACTGGTTATCTTGTTGATTTGCTTGGTATACAGTGTCACGTTAGGTGCAGCAGAAATACCTCTAGAAAAGATTTTGACATCCTTTGTTGCCTTTGATGGTTCCTACGATCACCTAGTCATTCAGACAGTAAGATTACCTCGATCGCTCATTGCTATACTCGTAGGTTCAGCCTTGGCAGTATCAGGAGCGTTAATGCAAGGTTTGACACGCAACCCCTTAGCAGATCCAGGTATTTTAGGTATTCAGTCGGGGGCTGCATTGGCTGTAGTTGCCACAATTTTTGTTTTTGGTAGTTCGTCTTTGAGTGTTTTAACCATTGTGGCCTTTTTGGGTGCAGGAGTCACAGCAATTTTAGTCTACTTCCTTGGTTCTCTAGGAAAAGGAGGGCCTACACCATTGAATCTCACAGTAGCAGGCGCTGCGCTCACGGCTCTGATTTCTTCCCTGACTACTGCTATCCTGATCGTCAGTCAACGCACCTTAGAAGAAATTAGATTTTGGTTAGCAGGTTCACTAGCTGGGCGCGATATCAATATGTTCTTGCAAGCACTGCCCTTCGTCGCCCTTGGATTAGTCGTTGCTTTTGCCCTTGGTAAACAAATTACTACCATGAGTCTCGGTGAAGACATAGCAAAAGGCTTAGGTCAACAGACAGCTTGGGTGAAAATCATCACGGCAATTAGCGTTGTTTTACTGGCGGGAAGTGCCGTATCTATTGCCGGCCCAATCGGCTTTATCGGCTTAGTTGTTCCCCATATCGTGAAATTTTTCATCAAAGCTGATTACCGTTGGATTTTGCCTTATTCCGCAGTGGTAGGTGCAACTTTACTTTTGGTTGCAGATATTGCGGCGCGTGTATTAATTAAACCCCAGGAACTACCTGTGGGAATAATGACAGCACTGGTTGGTGCGCCCTTTTTTGTCTACTTGGCTAAGTCAAAGGTGAAGAAATGAAGTTAGATTGGCTCGTCATCCGTTCCGAAGCGATATCTTTTCGCATAGACAAACGTGTGCCACTGATGCTGTTATGTTTGGCAGTGGTGATTGTAGTGGCGATGGTGATGAATGTGGGCAGAGGAGAATATCCCATTTCGCCCTTGGATATCGTCAAAACTGTATTTGGTTTAGATACAGGCAACCCAGACCATGCTTTCGTGATTCATAACCTACGGCTAGCCCGCACCCTTGTCGCTTTCATGGTGGGAGTGGCGTTTGCTATTTCTGGCACTATCTTTCAAGGTCTCACACGCAATCCCTTAGCTGACCCTGGTATTATTGGCATCAATGCTGGGGCAAGTTTAGCAGCAGTGACAGTAATTGTCTTATTTCCATCAGCACCGATTTATACGTTGCCTGTTTCAGCCTTTGCAGGTGCTTTATTGATGGCTGTTTTAATTTACTCCCTGGCTTGGAATAACGGTAGTTCGCCGATTCTATTAATTTTAATGGGTATTGGCTTGTCTGCGATCGCCAGTGCATTCACCAGTTTAATGATTACCTTTGGGGACATTTATGACGTTAGTAATGCTTTGGTTTGGTTAGCTGGCAGTGTCTACGGACGCACTTGGGAGCAAGTCTTTTCCTTCTTACCTTGGTTGATTGTTTTCGTACCAATGGCGTTGACATTGGCAAGACATTTGAACGCCTTAAATTTAGGAGATGATGTCGCTAAAGGTTTAGGTACTCGCGTGGAATGGCAACGTGGTTTGCTAGTGCTGGTGGGTGTAGCTTTAGCAGGTGCAGGGGTCGCTACTGCGGGAATGATTGGTTTTGTCGGTTTAATTGCACCTCATTTAGGCAGACAGTTGGTAGGTACAAATCATGAAGGGTTAATTCCTACTTCTGCATTGTTAGGAGGTGTGATTGTGGTGGTCGCAGACTTGCTAGGAAGAACGTTGTTTGCACCTATCGAACTTCCTTGTGGCGTGGTAACTGCTGCTATCGGCGCTCCTTATTTTCTTTTTTTGTTAATTCGGAATCGCAAAAAATAAGTAATTGGCGACTGGGAACTTGATAAAGATCATATTTTATCAACCCAAAATTTAGGTTTTCCTAAATCCAAACTCTCAAATCCAAAATCTAAAATGGTATCACTTATGAAAGGACTATCAACCAGAGGTTTATCTTTAGCTTATGATGGTGTGCCAATTATCCGAGACTTAAATTTGGCCATTCCTACCGGACAAATTAGTGCTTTAGTTGGTGCTAATGGTTGCGGTAAATCAACTTTGTTAAGAGGTCTGGCAAGACTTCTCAAACCAGATCATGGTACTGTATATCTTGACAGCACCTCAATTTTTAAGCTTTCCACCAAGGAAGTAGCGCAGCAGTTGGGTATTTTGCCTCAAGGGCCAGTAGCACCGGAAGGGTTAACAGTCAGAGATTTGGTAGCACAAGGACGTTACCCTTATCAAAATTGGTTGCAGCAGTGGTCAGCCAAAGATGAAACAATTGTGCAACAGGCACTCTTAATTACAGATTTACTGAAGTTGGCAGATAGAGCATTAGATACTTTGTCTGGTGGACAACGACAGCGAGCTTGGATTGCAATGGCACTAGCACAGGATACAGATATTTTACTTTTGGATGAGCCGACTACTTTTTTGGATTTGGCGCACCAGATAGAAGTTTTAGATTTGTTGTATGAGTTGAACCAAAGTCAGAGAAGGACAATTGTGATGGTATTGCATGACTTGAATCAGGCGTGCCGTTATGCTGATTATCTAGTTGCTGTCAAAGATGGTCAGATTTTTGCGGCTGGGGAACCGAAAATGGTAATGACTGAGGAGATGATACTCTCAGTTTTTGAGTTAGAGTGTCGTATTATTTCTGACCCAATTTTGGGTACGCCAATGTGTGTGCCGATAGGACGTAAGGGAAAGTTAACTTCCTCGGAAACAAACGTGTGCGAGTAGCAATGGAACAAAAATGTACATTAACGACTGATAAGTCTGATTCAGCCACTCCACGAGCTCCCGATAACTTTTGAATCAGGCGCGATCGTTCTTTCTGGCTAGCAGTGCGACTGGTTTTTAGTTCAGTTCGCGATCGCACGCTACCCAAAAAAACCCGGTTTCTCGTTGTCGCGATCGAGCGTATATGACCAAATTACGTGAAGAAACCGGGTTTTTGCGATCGCGAACTGAGATCAAATCTAAGGCAGCGTTTCGCAAGCGATCGAGTCTCGATCTCGATCGAGCTTAAACGGATCGCCCGGATATGCCTCTAAAACTCGCTGCGCTTCGGCTTGAGTCGCAAAGTCAGAACAGTTGCAATCCGAGTTAACGCAACTCGGAAAATCGGCACTTTTAACCGAAGGTTTAGAAGACTCGTAAATAACTTTCTTGGTATCTTCCTTTGGCTGCTGTGCATCAAGAGCAATCTCTGCGGTTCGTTCAACAGATTTGACTGAAGATGGCAATTTGCGATCGGGCTCTGGTTTGGCAAGTGCAGGTGCGGGAGGAGAAATTGCAGGTTTCGGTGTTGGTAATAGGGTTTTCACAGTCTCCGGCTTGGGTGTCACCACTGCCGAAAGCGGTGATGGCTTAGCGGTTTGAGATGATTCTAGCCGATCGGTTGGGGCCGGAGGCGCCACCGAAACTTGGCTTAGCGGATTGGGTGCGGTTACGCCAACAAGTACAAACGAAGCCACCATCAAACCGCCGTACATCGCGGCCGATCGCTTGCGGGTTGGTGCGGCCACCCATTTCGGATTAACAATACCCAGAAAGAAGGCAGGGATAGACAATAGAAAGCTTAAGACGAAAAAATTAAACATAGCGATTTTTAGCAGTAAAAAAGAGAAGTCATCCAGGACGCAGAAACCGGGTTTCTTTTACCAAAATCCGAGGTGAAGCACGAAGGATATCTGTTTAAACCACCTGATTTCTTTAATCCCTGTGCGTAAGTCCTGAGAAGTTAACTTCCTTATTTATCGACCGACCAACTCACAAATCCCTATGATTTACAAAGTAAATAGAACGCTGGATATCCTACGCGGGTGAAAGCCGGCTGATGAGTGTATTTCTCGTTAGTAAACCCACGATTTTTTCCTACAATTCGCGATCGCACTCCGACGCCTATAAACCGGGGTTTTTAATTGCAGTAAATGAGTAGAACCAAGTATTTTTCTTAAAAAACTACGTTTCTGGCCCCAACCGGGCGTAAGTCCTGGTAAAATTTCTTGTAATGCTGCCAAAAAAGTGAGCTGCATACCCAGCTACCTTCAGCGCAAAGGTGCGCTTACCCTAAATTCTGGCCATTCAGTTGAGGCCAGCAGCCCCGATGAAACTGGTTGTGGCGCCTTAGGTGCTGTAACCCCAAGCAAAACGAACGAAACTGCCATCAAGCCGCCGTACAAGGCAGCCGATCGCTTGCGAGTTCCTAGTCCCACCCATTTAGGATTTAGCAGACCCAGACAAAAAGCCGGTGTGGAAAACATGAAAGTTAATACAAACAAGCTGGACATCACGCACCTCCGACTAGCGAATTGCAGCTATTAATTACTTTTATCTCCAATTGATAGCTCAAAAATCCGCTTAAAAGAGTTACAGTTTAGGATTTATGACTTGGGACTTATTGCCTTTGATCAAGCAATAATAAAAACTGGTTAAATCTCTTACTTTAGGTAGTGGTTAAAACAAATAATAGCTTTCTAGAGAGTCCGAAAATTTAGCTTAAAATAGACACTAAATTCCTCACTCAAAATATGAAAGTCCGCTTTAACGTAGTCCGCCAAAATCAAAACGAGGCTCCCCGGGTTCACACTTACACCCTAGATGTGGAAGAGAGCAATACCATCCTCGACTGCCTCAACAGTATCAAATGGGAACACGACGGCACTTTAGCTTTTCGCAAAAATTGCCGCAATACAATTTGCGGCAGTTGTTCTATGCGAATTAACGGTCGATCGGCATTAGCTTGCAAAGAAAATGTGGCCAGCGAACTCGCAAGACTGCAAAAAATAGCCGATTCCAGCTCAGCAGAAAAGCCTACTGATTTCATCCCAGAAATCACCGTCGCCCCAATGGGAA
Source organism: Microcoleus sp. LAD1_D5 (assembly GCF_036702115.1). Classification (NCBI taxonomy): domain Bacteria; kingdom Bacillati; phylum Cyanobacteriota; class Cyanophyceae; order Oscillatoriales; family Microcoleaceae; genus Microcoleus; species Microcoleus sp. LAD1_D5. The sequence continues at coordinate 21,959 of NZ_JAUBSA010000068.1, forward strand.
ATATGCCGGTCATTAAAGATTTGGTTGTTGACATGACCAGTTTTTGGGACAACCTAGAAGCAGTGGAACCTTATGTCAGCACCGCCTCGCGAGCAATTCCAGAACGCGAATTTCTGCAAACTCCAGAAGAGCGATCGAAACTCGACCAAACCGGCAACTGCATCCTCTGTGGTGCGTGCTATTCTGAGTGCAACGCCCGCGAAGTCAACCCGGAATTTGTCGGCCCCCACGCCCTCGCCAAAGCTTACCGCACGATCGCCGACTCCCGCGACAGCGAAACCGAAAATCGGCTCGAAAAATACAACGAAGGCACCGCAGGCGTCTGGGGATGCACCCGCTGTTACTACTGCAACTCGGTTTGTCCGATGGAAGTCGCGCCGATGGATCAAATTGGTAAGATTAAACAGGAGATTCTCGATCGCAAAGACGACCAAGCGAGTCGATCGATCCGCCACCGCAAAGTCTTGATCGAGCTCGTCAAAGAAGGCGGCTGGATAGACGAGCGCAAGTTTGGCATCGAAGTAGTAGGAAACTACTTCCGCGATGTTAAAGGTTTGCTGAGTCTGGGCCCGTTGGGTTTGAGAATGATCGCTCGCGGCAAGTTCCCGCTGTTTTTTGAGCCTTCAGAAGGTACCGAAACCGTGCGAAATCTGATCGAATCGGTTCAAAGTTTAGAAAAGTCAGCAGATTAGCGATCGGCTGTCATTTCTCTTGTAAATTAGAAGTTGTGCGATCGCAAAGCTTCCGAAAACTCATCACTCAAAACTCGAACCTCAAAACTTTTAAATGACTGCTAAAACTCCTCCCTCCCCAAAACCGACAACCCCAAATACCCCAAAACCAGAACCAGCGTTTGGGTGGAATGCCTATGCAGAACAAATCAACGGCCGATTTGCGATGGTGGGATTCGTGGGACTTTTGCTGCTAGAATTCTTTACCCGCCAGGATTTTTTTACCTGGCTGGGTTTTCGTTAAATTAATCTAAATCCAGAATGGAAGTTGAAAATTTATCGCTATTTCAGCTTCCCTTCTACTTTTAAAATTTATTTAAAATACAGTTTATCAAATTATAAATGCAAAATTATGACTTTTCTAGTTTCCGATAACACAGGAATGTACCAACGTCGAGCGCACTACAAGTAAGTGCGCTCGTCCTTGAATTATAGGGACACGGCAATGCCGTGCCCTGACTCCGAAGTTTCGTTCAAACTAATTTCCAGTTATTTCGCGGACGGTCAAACTATACTTGCCTCTACCTTTTGGAGGCGGATCGTAAGCATTGACAATGACGCGATAGCGACCATTCGCAGACAAGGTAACAGAAATCTCTGAATTGGAATTTTGCTGCGTTGCATCATCATTTTCTCCAAGTAGCTCGCCCTGGGAGTTGAAAATGGCGAGATAAGTATCAAACTCGGTACTTTCTACAGTAATAACCACTTTCTGGCCCTGAGTGCCTTCAAAGGTATACTCGTCGTACAAACTGCTGTCCGAGGGCAGTACAGAAGACTTGGCAGGGCTGAGTTCTCCGTTTTGTTCTAAAATGACTTTAGATGAACCCGCATCAGGACTCGGCCGAGGTTCTAGAGTTGGGCTCTGAGTTGGCGAACTCTGTGGTGAGGGCGACGGGTTGGGGCTTGCTTGCGCTAAAACAGCCTTGTCAGCAGGCTTCGCGTTAGGTAAATTTTGGGGAATTTCTCCTGAAATGAGGGTGGAAATACTGTTAGCAACTCCACCTGAATTTGAAACTGGCAGGGAGAGTGTCGGCTTACCAGAAAAAGTAGCTACCAGAGCAATTGGCGCGATCGCCCAAAATCTAACTTGACGCATGAATTACCTCGATTTGCAACGAAGAAGGAAGTTCGGCAACGGATGAGTGTAAGGGATTTAACGGATGCAAGAAGGAAGTTCGGCAACGAGCAATGTACGGGATTTAACGGATGGAAGGAAGCAGGAAGAAAAATAATTCGACCAATTCCCAATTCCCAATTACCAATTACCAATTACCAATTACCCATTTTCACCGGACAGTTAGAGTGTAACGACCCCGGCCCGCAGCATCGTAAGCATTGACAATTACGCGGTAGCGACCCGTAGCGGGCAAAGTAACGCTCAGAAACGCATTTTTAGTCGAATCGCTCGCATCGTCATTTTCTGCCACTAATCGGCTATTAGGGCCAAAGATAGCCACATAGGGATCGAAATCTGTGCTTTCGAGGGAAATGGCTACAGACTGACCCGATCGACCTTCAAAAGTATACTCGCGATACAGACTGTTGTCAGACGGCAATACCGGGCCGCCTGCGACTAAAGCGCCTTCTTCTTGCAAAATCGCCCGAGAAGGCCCGGTAGGAGCACTCGCTTTCAGTTCCAACGTATAAGCCCCCGACTGCCTAGCTTCGTAGGAATTTGCCACTAACGTGTAAGTGCCGTCTGCTGGCAGCCTGACTGTAATTCTGGCGTCTTTACTGCCGGCCCCGTCATCGTCTTGCGCGATTTCGCGCTGGTTGGGCCCGAGCAAAATTAAATAAGGGTCAATTTCTTGACTTTTCATTTCTATTGTGATTTGCTGGCCCGCTTTTCCCTCAAAGGAGTAGAGGTCAAAAAAGCTGTTGTCTGCGGGCAGCACGCTAGACTGGTTGGTGAGTTTGCCACTGAGGGCGGGGCCGTTTAACGCAACTTTTTGAGGTGATTTGTTGCCAAAGGGCGATCGGGCTTGAGCCACGCGGGGAGCTCGCCCTTCTCGCACCGCTGTCAGGAAAGCGGGTACTTTGTCTGCTGAAATTGCAAAACCGATACCGATACTGCCACCGCCCCGACCGCGAGTAAAAATAGAAGTATTGACGCCGATTAATTCTCCTGAACTGTTTAGCAGTGGGCCTCCTGAATTGCCGGGATTGATGGCGGCGTCGGTTTGAATTAAGCCCCGCTGCTGGTCGATGCGGCTGACGATTCCGATTGTAAAAGTACCTTGAAATTGACCGAAGGGATTGCCGATCGCAAATGCTTGTTGCCCGACTTTCACCGAACCGGGACGGGCTAAAGGAATGGTGGGCAAATTGTTTTGATCGCGAATCTTCACCACGGCTAAGTCTAGACCGTCTTCGCCGAATCCAATGACATCGGCGACAAGTTTTCTGCCGTCTGCCAAAATGATATTGACGGTACCGCCTGCCGAAACAACGTGGGCGTTGGTTAACACCATGCCGTCGGGGCTGATAATTGTGCCACTGCCGTTAGATTTATCTGTATCGACTGTAACAACCGCCGGACTAGCCTTTTCGTAGACCCGAATATTGGTTTGTTCTTCGACAGTTTGGGCGATCGCACCCTGGGAATGCACCGAGTTAAATTCCGTTAAATCTGTTGATTGCCGCACAGGAGAGGTCGTAACAATCGCACTGGCGCTGGCTGTTACCCCAACCGTTAAAATTCCCGATACTGCTAAACTTAGAAGTTTGAAATTCATGGCGATCGATTATTATTTAGCGATCGGTAGCTAGGAATTAGGTTTTGTGGCTAACTGCTAACTACCTTCTGTAATTATTTTAGGACTTGCACCACGGTAGTGACATTCCTCACGCCGGTTCTCCAATTCGGGAATCTGAATCAGCAGCTAAATACTTAAAATTAGCTTGTCGTACCGCAGCGTCCTCATTGCCGTAGAAAAAAGACAGCAAAGCAAAACGCTGGCCACTAATCACGGCAGTGGCTTCATGCAGCAAAGAACACGAAAAAATAATCGCCGTGCCAGAATCGCCTTTATAACCGTGCGGCGCGTACTCTGGAAACCGTAAAAATCCCCCCGTGTACTCTCCCACATTCAAGTTTAGTGTCATTGCAAACCTGCGGTGCAGCGTCGCTTTGCTAGTGTTGTCGCGGTGCGGCCGAAAATAACCGCCGCTATCAGCATCGTAACAGCCTACCAAATACCGCTCAAACCTAGTGATTGTAAACTGAAAAGCTTTTTCTACTTCCGGCCGCACCCGGCGCAGAATAATCGAGTTCAATCGCTGTTGCAACTTTGGCTCTTCAATAAAGAAATCTCGGCGCTTCTTGAAATTCTCGTCGTGAATGCCAACAGTTTTTCCCTCCACTTGCCTCATAAAGCCCGAAGGACTGCCACCGTGAGTTTTGTACATATCGATTAAACTGCGGCAAGATACTTTGTCCAAAACGTTAGGAATTACCAACACCGGGGCGTGGCGAGTGGCTGCTCGGGCTTCCTCAATTGGGGGCAAAGTTTTGAGAAAATCTAATACTTGTTGGGCGTGTTGGTGCGGTTCGCCCATCGGCAAAATATTAATTACCTGAAGGTTTTCGTTGAGAACAAAAGTTTGTGGTACATAGTGAACTCCGGCAACTCCATTTTCTTCGACATCTCGGAAAACACCGTACTGCTGGCTGACTTTTTTATTCAAGTCCCAGAAAAAGAGGAATGACGGAGCAATTGTTGTCGGTCTGTTTTGTTCTTTGTCTGCTGGGTCAACGCTCACTCCGAACCTCGGTACTTGCAAGCTTTGGAATTCTTCTGAAAGCTCTTGAAAGCTTTTGAGGATAACTTGGATTTGTTCAAAAGCTGCGCTGGCAAAGAAAAACAGCACGACTCGCCGGCCGCCAACAGTCGGGAAATGAAATAAGGGGTTATTTGTAGAAGGAACGGAAAACCAGGGAGCCGGATCTCCTATTTCAAGTAATGGCATCTTGCTGATTTAAGATTTGGGATTTTATATTTAGATTATTATTTGGTGGATTAGTTCCACAGATTCGGTATGTGAAAATAATAAAAAAAAATTAGCTTTTATTTGTGTATATCTGCGTTGGTCTGGGGTTTCATCCTCGCAAGTGACAGTCTTTTTAATCACTTTAATATCTGAGAATAAGTAGATGGGCATCAATAAACGCAACTTATTTTTTTGCCGCCGGGTACGAGAAATGTTTAGTTTCACCCATCTACTTAGTGTTTGCCTATTTGTCGAAACTGGGGGAATTATCCGGTTGGTCTTCCGGGTATTCTACAGGTCGATACTCCACGTAGTCTGACGGCGGTGCTTCCACGTCGCGGTTGCTGGGGCGAGACCTGGATGATTCCGTAGGACGGGGTTTTTTGGTTCTCGGCGGGGTATCGGAGCTGCGGTTTTCCGAAGCTGGGGGGCGACTGCTGCGGCTGCGGGTCGGTCTTTCTTCGGGGTTGTCTGAAACGTCCCAGTTGTCAGACTCTTGGGCAGGCGAGGCTTCTGGGCGAGAGGGACGTTTGCGCGAGGATCGATCGGGCGAGTCGGGCTTGGAGGTGTTAACGCTGCCGTTGCGATTCGAGGGGCGGCGGCGGGGTTCGTCGTCGTAGGCTTCCCGGGAGGAACGGTAGTCTTGGCTGCCTCTGATCCGGGGACGCTGCGGATAGTCTTCCTCGGGTTCTAGCTGCTCCATTTCGGCATCGTAGCCGTCGTAACCGTAGGCGTTGCTGACTGGTCGCTCTTCATCTACGTATTGGGCGCGAGTTTTGGCTTGGGCTGTGGTCGCTCCTCGCAGCTTGATGCTTTCTGCTGCAAAAAATATGGCGGTACCGCTGAGCAGAAATTGACCGAATGCCAGAATTGGGTCAAGCCGCCACCCTTGAAATAACAGAATACCGCCGCACAGCAAGCCGACTGCTGCAAAAAAAATATCGTGGTCTCGGGCTAGTTTGGGACGCCACGATCGCAGAAAATACAGTCCTGCCCCTGCAACTGCTAGGATGATCCCTAGCAGGCTGCTCCAGTTCAATCCTAAATTGACCATTAGCCTATCTCCTATGTCTTTCCTATGTTAGCGAGTTAGATTTTACATCTATCATTAAGTCTGTCAGCCCGACTGTGCTTTCTGGGGCAGCCTCCGGTCAGGGTTTCAGCTTGGGAAGTGAGTATAATAATGAGTTTAACGGGAAAAAACCTCAGCTTAGCAGTCAACTGAAGGTTTTGCCTTGACAGTTGCTGGCAGCCGAGGTTTCTCGGATCGGGGAAATGCCCGACTTGTAGCCCACAATTGACTTGCAGCGCCGGACTTAGAGACCCGCTGACTTTTTAGGTGCGCTTGATTTTGTCTTTTTGGCTGATGAATATCAGGCCGATCGTTGCTGGAAGCACTACCACCACCACGCCGACCAGCAGGCTGTACAAAAAGTTCGCGAGAGAAGGAGTCATAGATTCCAAGCCTTTGTTACAACAATTTGATTTTTATTAATTTTATACTTTCGATCGCACCTGTGAAACGGTTAAAATTATGAAGGGCAGACTTAACAAAACTTAAATTTTCGAGATAAGACCCATGACTGGTATTACCGTTGCAAGTTGGATTCTGGGATCTGTCCTAGTCGTGATGACCTTGCTGTTTATTTTTCGGATCGTCCTGACTTGGTATCCCGAGGTGAACCTGAGCAAGTTGCCGTTGAGTCTGATCGCTTGGCCGACGGAACCTTTTTTAGCCGTAACAAGAAAGATTGTACCGCCGATCGGCGGAGTGGACATTACGCCGATTATTTGGGTCGGTATCTGTAGCTTGCTGCGGGAAATGATTCTCGGCCAGCAAGGGCTGCTGACAATGATGATGTAGGAGTTGGCGGTTGACTGTTGGTGGTTGACTGCCAACTGCCAACTGTCAACTGACTACTGACTATTTTGGTTCAAGAACTGTTCGACGAAATTCGTGTAAACTTCGCCGCTGAGAAACTCGGGGGAATCGAGGATTTTTTGGTGAAAGCCCAGGGTGGTGGGGACGCCGGTGATGGCGCATTCCCGCAATGCCCGTTTCATCCTGCGGATGGCTGTCGGTCGATCGCGCCCCCATACAATTACTTTACCGATTAAAGAATCGTAGTAGGCGGGTATTTCGTAATCGGTGTAGACGTGAGAGTCCATCCGCACGCCGGGGCCACCGGGAGGCAAATAACCGCTGATTATGCCGGGGTGGGGTCGGAAATTGCGATCGGGGTCTTCAGCATTGATGCGGCACTCAATGGCGTGACCGTTGAGAATTACTTGGTTTTGCTTGATTTGCAGTTTTTCTCCTTGGGCGATGCGGATTTGTTCGGCAATCAAATCCAGGCCTGTAATCATCTCGGTGACGGGATGTTCTACTTGGATGCGCGTGTTCATTTCCATGAAGTAGAACTTGCCTGATTTGTCAAGCAGAAATTCGACTGTGCCCGCACCTGTGTAGTTGATGGATTTGGCGGCGGCAATGGCGGCGTGACCCATTTGATCTCGCAGTTTCTGGCTGAGGGCTGGGCTGGGGGCTTCTTCGAGGAGTTTCTGATGTCGCCGCTGAATCGAACAATCTCTCTCGCCGAGGTGGATGACGTTACCGTAGTTGTCGGCGAGGATTTGGATTTCGATGTGCCGGGGTCTTTCGATGAATTTTTCGAGGTAAAGTCCGGGGTTGCCGAAGGCTGCGTCGGCTTCGCCTTGGGCTGCTGAGAATAGTTTGGGGAGTTCGGATGCTTCTCTAACTAGCCTCATGCCGCGGCCTCCACCGCCGGCGGTGGCTTTGATCATCACAGGATAGCCGATGTCGCGGGCGATCGACAAAGCTTCGCGATCGTCCGCCAGCAATCCGTCGCTACCGGGAACAGTGGGGACTTTCACCCGCTGCATAGTTTCTTTGGCGGTAGATTTGTCGCCCATCGCCCGCATGGCGGCAGGAGAAGGGCCGATGAAGGTAATTTGATGGTCAGCGCAGATTTCGGCAAATCGGGCGTTTTCGGCGAGGAAGCCGTAACCGGGGTGAATGGCTGCGGCGTTGCGCGTCAGGGCTGCCGCGATGATGTTGGGGATGTTTAAATAGCTTTTGCTGCTGGTGGGGGGGCCGATGCAAACGGCTTCGTCTGCCAACTGGACGTGCAAGGCGTGCTTGTCTACGGTGGAGTGAACGGCGACCGTGGCAATCCCCATTTCCTCGCAGGTCCGCAATATGCGGAGAGCTATTTCTCCCCGATTAGCGATTAAAATTTTCGAGAACCCCATCTTCGCTGCTTAATTCACTCAATATTCTGTACAATAATGCCTTTCGGTATGTTCTGGATAATCGTTTTCCAGAAATTGTTTACAAAAATTTATTTTACATTTTGCGGGTAGTGGTGCTATGATTTTAAATCGGCGGTCTAGAAGGGCAAGTCACAAGTTAAATGTCAGGAACCTCAACCTGTGAATCTTTAACTGGTAACGCAAAAATCCCGGAGATTGCTAGAAAGAGCGGATGTGGCGGAATTGGTATACGCGCACGCTTGAGGTGCGTGTGGCATTATGTCCTTGCGAGTTCGAGTCTCGCCATCCGCATTGAATATGTAAAACAACTGTTGACAGTTTTTGCTGTCGGCAGTTGTTTTGTATTTGATGGGTGGGTGGGCAGAAACCGGGTTTTTGCGAGAATCTTTGGTTACAGGCGAAGCTTTGGGAAAAAACCCGGTTTCTTTGATTGTGGGCGAGTACCTCGGGTGCGGATTCATCAGATATCTTTGAGTGCGATCGAACTTCTGACAGATCCGCACCATACAAAATACTGTTTAACTGTCGATCGACAATTGTGTTTGAATTAGAAACATAGATACTTATCGTTTGTCAAGTAGAATGGGATTAGTTAGGTTCCGAATCCGAGAGTTGGCTGACGAAAAAGGATGGACGCTAAAGGATGTTGCCGATCGAGCCGAGGTTCCGTACAGCACAGTCAGGCACTATGCTCGATCGGAAGGACTAGCAACGGTTGATATCACATCCATTCAAAAGATAGCTCGCACCCTCGATGTTTTGATTGAGGAGTTGATGGAAGTTGTTAAAGAATGAACCGATGAAATTATATTAGCAAACGGAAGTTAGATCGATGACATCCTACGCCTTAAACTTACCCGTTCAGTTACAGCAAGAAGCTGAAAAATTGGCAACACTCCAAGGCATTTCCTTCGATCAGTTTATCCTCTGGGCTGTAGCCGAAAAAGTCGCTACCCTCAACCAGCGGAATGACGATCCGGCTTTTCCTGAAATCACCTATGTGCGCGGCGCTAGCGGCGAACTCGTTCCCGTTTTGCGCGGCACTCGGTTGCGGGTGCAAACAGTAGTCATCGCAGGGCAGAAATGGGGTTTTTCTCCAAACCAAATTGCCACTGAGTATGATTTAAGTGAAGATCAAGTGAACGATGTTCTCGCTTTTTATGCCGCTCACCATCACGAAATAGACGCATCTATTGCCGCTGAGCAAATTATCGAAGCTGCTCATGTCTAAACCGCTATTGCATCTAGATGCCGATACCTCTATTAAAGCTTTGCAAGCCGCCCTTTTATCTCGCAGTCACGATGTCACTCGGACACCGACTGAGTGGATGGCTTTAGATGCTAGCGATGAGGCTCAATTGCTAGAAGCAACAGCGCGAGGGCGGTGTATTTTTACGTTTAATATCCGGGATTTTCAGGTTTTAGCTCAGCGTTATCCCGAACATGGTGGCATCATTTTGGCTGCTCAAAACAGTTGGACATTATCTAGTCTAATTGCTTCGCTCGATCGCCTGCTTTCAGAAACACAAGCTGCTGATTGGAAAGGGCAAGTTCGCTGGCTTAATCAGTGGCGAACCTAATTCTATCTTATCGAACTTATGTATCTCTGGTCGATCGCACTTCTTCCGCTTCCTGCAAAATATGATTAACTGGTGGATTTTGGGAATCGGGTAAATTTGCCTGCACAGAGGATGATTCTTGCAGTTTACGATTGAGGTGGCGTTTAGTGAAAAACCAAGCCAACTTTCCCAAGCCTCCACCGCCTAAACAACTAAGTAGAAGGAGAATAATGAAGGGATGCAGCGGTAGCAGAGGATGTTGGGGAGAAGGGAAATCCCAAGGTTTTTCGATTAAGGGGTAGCCGGCTGCTACGATTCCGGCAAAGCCGACTCCGACACCGATGCCGGTACCGACTGCTTGAATCGTATTTTGTAATTCGCGATCGCGCTCTTTTTCTTTTTCCTCTTTTTTCTGTAAAGTTTGTTGCAGTTGGCGGTCGGACTTGGCTTGTTCTATTTCCACCAAACCCCGCAATGTATTGATAAATTCGCCGATCAAGTCTTTACCCGGCTGGATATAGCTGAGGTAGATTTCTATTTGGTCGAGATAGCGCTTGCAGGTATTTTCGCCAAACTCTCGCCAACTGGGAATATCGCCAGGTTGCCAGAATTTTTGTAAGTAAGTTTGATAGTTGATCTGATTGGTTTTGATTGTGGTATAATGCCCTTGCAGATTTCGCAGTTGCCGTTGATACTGCATAGATAGTTCTGGCATTGATTCGAGAAGTTTTTGCAGTTCTTCTAAGGGCTTATCTTGCTTGAATTGTTTAATCTTTGCTTCTAGTTCGCTGTAAGCTTTTCTGGCTGCAATATAACTTTCTTTCGCTTGTTGGTAAACATATTCAATTTTGTGGCGAGTCAAGAGTGAGCTAAATAAATCGTCATAAACAGAGTCTACATCTGGAGAGATCCCTTGATTGTCGATCCAAACTAAAATCCGATAGAGTTTATTGCGTTGATTGGGTTGGCTAATTTCATATTCAAATAGGGGAACTTTGAGCAAGTTACCTTGAGCGACTAATCCAAATGTAAAGTTAGTGTTTTTTAGCAGATTTCTCACTAATTCATCAGCTACGCCTTGACATTCTGTATCAGGTACTTCTGTTTGTCCGTAAAGCCAGATGGTTTCACCGAGAGTGTTTTCCGAACATTCTAAGAAAAGGCTGCTAGGTTCAAATAAATCGATTTGTGCTGCTGCGACATCTCGCTCATCATCGGCGGGAGATAAAGTTAGATCGAAAGCGTAGGTATCATGCAATAAAAAGGGTGCCAGGCTACCGCTAATGGCTAATTGATTTTGGTGAATCGCAGTAAGTGCGATCGACTGCTGTTCTTTGGTTAGCCATTGATTGATTACTGGAGTTTAGACTAAAAAACGAGCGCATCTAAAAGTAGCTGCCTTTAAATATCCGGCAAGCTGTTACTCCAAAA
>NZ_JAUBSA010000069.1:0-32275 GCF_036702115.1 Microcoleus sp. LAD1_D5
GTCTTACACGTTGTCAACGCCGAACGCGAGTCAAAGTCTTTTGAGGTAAGGGTTTTAGGCTTATTCAGCAAGCCCTACTTAATTTCTGTTAACTTTTTAACCCTACAGGAATTACAGGCTCAGCTTAAAAAGATGCGACCGCACCTACCGCCTCAACCTACCCACCAAATACTGATCTATCCGATCGCACCAAACCCGAATCACAGGCTCGCCAGAGTTTAGGGATGCGATCGCCTTTGACCTATCAAACTCTACCAGATCGAGCGATCGCCCTTTTAAATCCCACCATACCATAAACCGCTCCGCCGAAACTGGACTCGTAAACTCTTTGATTGACACAACTCGACTCGAACAAGTACCCCCTACCATGTCAACGTAGTGTTCTAACCAACTGAACTATGCGTCTGTTAATCACTTCAATTCATGACATTTTCCCAGACTATACTCAAAAGACATCTCCAATAATCAACTTGAAATCTTTGTACCGAGGTAGCTGAATCTTAATTTCCACAGATGTCTAATACTCTGCCTTACTCTATTTGATGAAGCAATAGCTCAATTGTCTCCACTAACGTTTCAGGCTTAACAGGCTTGGGAAGATGCCTGTGAAATCCGGCTGCTAGTGCTTGCTGTTGATTTGTCTCACCTGCATACGCTGTCAGGGCGATCGCGGGAATCTCTCCTCCCTCCTGTGTGGATAGTTGTCTGACTTGGTGAATCAACATATAGCCATCAATTTGTGGCATTCCAATATCAGCAATCAAAACATCTGGCTTAGATTCATTGAGCTTTTGTAGCGCATCTGTTGCTGAAGATACAGAGATAACTGTGGCTCCCGCTTGCTCCAAAATACATTGAACTAACTCTAAATTGTCTACTTCGTCATCGACGGCCAGGATACATAATCTAGCCAAGGGTGAAGTGTGAGGATTGAGTGCTCGATTGTCCTTGTGGTCAATGTTTACGTCATTGCTTCTGGCTGATAAGGGAAGTGTGACAGTAAATGTTGCTCCCTGTCCTTCTCCAAAACTTTCGGCTTTGACAATTCCACCATGTAGCTCAACGACGTGACGCACGATCGCTAATCCCAGCCCTAACCCACCAAATGTTCTCGTAATACTGCTATCGGCTTGTCGAAATGTGTCAAAGACATAGGGAATAAATTCTGGCTTAATCCCTTTTCCTGTATCCCTGACTTGAATTTGAGCATAGGAATCAATCGTTTTTAGCTCAACTTCAACTCGACCTCCTGTTGGGGTGAACTTAATGGCATTGGTGAGCAAATTCCAGACAACCTGTTGCAATCGGGTAGCATCTCCTAAGACATCGCCCACATTGGGTTCTAGCTGAGTTTGAATTTGAATGTTTTTCGCTTCGGCGGCTAAATGAACTGTTTCGATCGCAGCTTTAAGAGTTGTTTTCAAATTAATAGGAGTAGAGTTCAAACTCAGCTTGCCTTGCAGAATGCGAGAAATATCCAGCAAATCCTCAATCAGTTGAACTTGCAACTCGGCGTTGCGTTCAATTGTTTCGAGGGCTACCGCCGTCTTGCCAGAATCCAGGGTTCCCCTTCGCAGCAGCCGAGTCCAACCCAGAATCGGATTCAACGGAGTTCGCAATTCGTGCGACAAGACAGCTAAGAACTCATCTTTAATTCGGTTAGCTGCTTCTGCTTGTGCTCGTGCTTGCGATTCTGACTCGTAGAGCCGTGCTCGGTCGATCGACTGCGCCGACTGCTGTGCCAGTGCCAAAACGAAACCGCGATCGCTCTCGGAAAGTCGGGGAACGGTCGAAAAACTCAGCGACAGTCCACCAACGGCTTGTCCTTCAATCAGTAATGGCACTGAAATCCAGGCTTTTGAACCAACCTTGGCATAGGCTTGAGCTAAATCAGGATAACGGGCAATTCGGTTTTCGATAGTTTCTAGCCAAACAGGTTGCCCACTTCGCACGGCTTCTGCGAGAGGATAGGGTGCATGAATCGAAAAACTGCGCTGAAATTCTCCTACGTGCTCATACCCGATCGCTTGAATAATCTCCAGTTCGCTTGCATCCTGGTTTAATACCGCAACCAAACCACAACTTGCTCCCAGTGCGGACATTCCCTGTTCAATAATGACCTGAGCCACTTGAGCCGAGGTTAGCGATTCAGACAAAGCTGTCATCACCGCCAGCAGTCGAGCCGTCCGGTTAGCAGCGAGTTCGGCGGCTAATTTCGCTTGTTGTGTTTCATTATAGAGACGAGCGTTATCAATGGCGATTGCTGCTCGCTGAGCCAAATCTTCAGCCAAGGGAATGTCTTCCCGGCGATAGTGGCGATCGGATTCAGTAAACACAAAGGTAATGCTACCCAACACGCGCCCGCGTGCCTGTAGCGGTGCAATGATGCAGGACTTTAACCCAACTCCACGTAAGATTTCCAGGTATTCAGGATTCGGCACTGTGGCAACTAACTGTTCATCTGTAATCTCAATCGCAATTTCAACCTGTCCTGTTTGTATGACTTTAGCAATACCATACCCATCATCGAGATGTCGGGGAAAGCGTTGAGCCAACTCCCAGCCAAACTTCACTTTTTCGGGATCTGAATGAGCAACTGCAACCCGATCTATTGTGCGATCGTCATTCAGCAGATCGACACTACACCAATCTGCAAAATAAGGAACTGCCAGCTTTGCAACGCTTTGGAGAGTTTGTTCATACTCTAGTGAAGAGGAAAGGACAGCACTCACTTGGGCTAAAAATGCTGATTTTTGTTGAGAACTCTCTGCTACAGCACGGGCTGCCTGTTCTTGAACAAGCTGTAGTCGTTCGTCTTCGGTTTGCTTGCGTTCAGTAATGTCGCTGAAAGCAGCAATGATATTGATAATTTGTCCCTCTGCGTCCAACAAAGGGGAAGCATTGATCGAGAGAATACGGAGAGTTCCATCGGCATGGCTAATGCCATGTTCAATACCATAAACAGGCTCACCTGTTTGCATCACCCTCGCAAACGGCAGTTCCTCTTCTGGGAAAGGATGACCCTCCACGGTTGTAATGAACCAGGATGGATCGTTATAGCCTCGCTCCACAATGTCGCTGCGAGTCAATCTTAAAATCCTCTCTGCTGCCCTATTTGCGGCTATAATCTGTCCGGTAGAATCTAGAATAGTTATGCCATCAGGAATAGTTTGGAAGATGCTGGATAATTGCGCTTCACCCTCACGCAGAGCAGTTTCTGCCTGCTTGCGTCGTGTAATGTCGTGCATCACGACAACTGCACCCTGTTTTTCGCCGTTTGCGGCAATAATTGCCTGTCCAGTTGCTAACAGCATTCGCGCAGTTCCCTGCTGCGGAACAATCATCATTTCCACATCGCGAACGTTGTGTCCTTGCAATGCCTGAAACAGGGGAATATCCTCTTTATTCATGGGTGTTTTGCCGTCGGGCAAATACAAGTTATAATACTGGGCCCATTGCTCCGGTGGAACTGGCTGCTGAGGTACTCCATGAAAATCTTTAGCTGCTTGGTTAAATACTGTCAATATGCCCTCGGCATCGCAAGCTACAATGCCAGCTTGAACGTTGTTTAGAATTGCCTTCAAAAAGTCCTGTTTTTTCTGAAGAGTGGCTTCCACCTGCTGGCACTTGGCGATTTCGGCTTTCAATTGTCGATCGCGTGACGATGTTTCAGTCGTGTCTTGGAAGTAAATAAGTAAGCCATCTTCACTCTTGATGAGGCGAATTCTCAACCACTTGTTGAGTGAGGGGTAGTGTTCTTCAAACTCGATCGCCGTTTGCGTTGCGATCGCTTGATGACAATACTTATATAGCTCAGAGGTAAGATCGACCGAAAATACTGTCCTTATATTTTTGCCGATTAGGTGTTGCCGCTTACTGTTTAAAAGCTGCTCTGCTTTATGGTTGACATAGGTGCAGTGCCACTCTGAATTAATAGAAATGAAGGCCTCAGCCATGTGATCTACTATCACCGCAAATCGTGCTTCTAGTGCTTGGCAGTCCGTACATAGCTCTTGAGGAAAATTTACAGTAAGCTCTTCTCGATGATTCAAGGAGTTTGTACGTTCTACATTCATTGCGGTTCGTCCTGCCTATTTACCTATTATGCCAGCTATTGTTAGGGAATCAAGATATACAAGACTTACGCAGAGATCCCCCTAGCCCCCTAAAAAAGGGACTTTGACTGTTCCCGCCCCTAAAAAAGGGGGGCGCCAGGGCGATCGGGGTTTTAGGCTTTTGGTGCGTAAGTCCTAATATATAGTATGCCCAAAACCTCAGCCATTCAGTTTTTAAGCAAACGGGCGAGCCTCTTCGAGGGCTTTGCTAACGCAACTCATGCCAGAGCACCGCTAAAAATTCGTCTTTAATCCGGTTAGTGGCTTCTGCTTGGGATCGTGCAAGGCTCACGGCTTCTAACAGTTATGCTTTTTCTTGTTCTGCTTGCTTGCCCTTTGTTCAGGGATGGCGATCGTGCCTACGAGAATCAAGCTAGCGTTTCTTTAACACCGAACTCATGCAAACTACACAACTGCTGAGCAACAGCCTCGACAAAACGTGGCGACTCTGCCCTAGACATATTCTGTCATTCCTAATTGAGAATGCCAAATCTACAAGTTTGGTGGTAGAAACAACAAAACCCGCTTTGTGGGCGGGTTTTAGGTATGGACTCCACTGAACTCGAACAAGTGACCCCTACAATGGCATTGTAGCGCTCTAACCAACTGAGCTATGCGATCGCCTCAGCACTTATCCACCGTTAAAAATTTGCTTAGCGGTCAAATTCAACTCGGGAAATACCGCTGATTCAATTCTTTCATCTCCCCGAAACAGCTTAATTTGATACTCACCCTCTACTAACTGATAAACCGATAAAGTAGGCTGTTTCGGATAACCAATATAACGGCTACCCCCTAAACCCAAATAATCTACAATCCAATATTCAGGAATGCCTAATGCTTCATAATCAATCATTTTATGTGCATAATCATCGCGCCAATTTGTGCTGACAACTTCAATAACTAATCTAACCGAATTTTCCTGAGTAATAACTGATTCTCTTTCCCATCGAGACTCATTGGCTTCTACGGCTTGTTTATCTAATACAATCACATCGGGATCGTAGCCATAGTTATCGTTAAATTTAATTGTACATTCCTTCGGAATAAAGTAAGGAAGTTGTAATCGCCTGATTTCTAAACCCAATTCTATCGCTTGAAAACCCGCGCTCGCTGAATGTTTACCAGTTGGATTTGGCATTTCAACAATAACTCCGTTATGTAATTCATAGCGTCCGTTTTCGGGTTTTCCTTCCAGAAATTCATCAAAACTCATTAACTTCGATATCGCTTGAGTCATGGTAAATTCTCCAATGCTCTAATATCATTTGATTCTGATTCAGTAGGGTGCGTCAGATTTTTAAGTGAATTATCTAACTAATAGGTTAATTGTCTAGCGAAAGACCAGACTCTCGGTAGCACGGCAAACCTAAAACCCTTGATTTATAAATGATGGAAATTCATGGACACAACTGGACTCGAACCAGTGACCCCTACGATGTCAACGTAGTGCTCTAACCAACTGAGCTATGCGTCCTCACGAATTCCTAATGTAGCAGAACATTCGATCGCCTGTCAAGCATAAATATGAGATTTTTTAAGCCGGCACTCTTGACATCGCCCCTAATGCCCAATCCCCCGCCAAATCTTCACAGTTCGATCGCCCGCACCGCTAGCCAAACTCCCCCCATCCGCACTAAACGCCACCGACAAAACCTCCCCCCCGTGGCCCGTCAGAATTTCCAGCAAACCTCCCGTACCCGCATCCCACAAATAAATCGTGCCATCCCGACTCCCCGTCGCCAAAACCCGACCATCGGGACTCAACGCCAGACACAAAACATCCCCAGAATTGTCCCTCATACTCCGCAGCAGCGTCCCTCGCCCCTGTGCATCCACCCGCCACAGCTTCGCCGTACCGTCCCGACTGCCGGTAGCCAAAATCAATCCTTCTCCTACTCCCCCCCTTACCAAGGGGGGGCTGGGGGGGGTCTGACCGGCAAGGGAGTTGGGGGAGTTCGCAGCAAAAACGATCGCCCGCACCCAATCCCCGTGTTCGGCCAGAGTACAAATCGATCGATTATTTTGCCAATCCCACAACTGCACAGTCTTGTCCCGACTGCCACTCGCCAAAAACTCCCCGCCAGCACTAAAAGCCACCGCCTCCACCCCGCCAGCGTGACCAGTCAAAGCCGACATCCGCCTTCCCTTATTCAAATTCCACAACTGCACAGTTTTGTCCCGACTGCCGCTAGCCAAAATCTGGCCATCCCGACTAAACGCCACAGCAGCAACCCTGTCAGAATGACCAGCCAAAGCGTACCACCACTTACCCTTATTCAAATCCCAAATATGAATCATTTTGTCCCGGCCGCCACTAGCCAAAGTCGCGCCATCAGGACTAAACGCCACACAAGTCACCCAGTCAGAATGACCCGTAAGAGTGTACCACCGCTTACCCGCATCCAACTTCCACATCTCAATCGTCTTGTCCTCACTGCCGCTAGCTAAAGTCGCGCCATCAGGACTGAAAGCTACCGAGGTGACAGCATTAGAATGCCCTACCAGAGTATGAACACACCTCCAAGTAGGCGCGCGTGCGGGCCGGGCCCGCTGCATCGGCGGCACAGGTATAATTGTGCCTGCAACCGTTGGCGGCACTGCATTCTGCACCACAGGCGTCCTCTGCGGCACGGAAATTGTAGGCGCTGGTAGGGGCGGGGGCACCGTGCCCGCCCCCGCCGACTGCTGCGGCTGCAAATCTTTCAATACCTCAGCTACGGATTTGTAGCGCCGACTGAGACTTGGTTCGATCATTTTGTCGAGGATGCGACTTAATTTCGGATCGATTGGAACCTTCAAAAAGTCTCGCCAAACCCAAGCATCTTGATTGATATCGAACAAATCAAAAGAAGATATTTGAGTCAGCAAATAAATGCAAGTTACTCCCAAACTATACAAATCACTGGCATAAACCGCTTGACCTCTAATTTGTTCCGGCGCGACGAATTCGGGAGAACCGATGACTGTACCGGTTTCTCTCAAACCCTCCACAAGTTTTGCAGCGCCAAAATCAACTAAAACTAATTCCCCGGTTAATGTTGGATAAGTATAAATGATGGGAGTTTGAGAAATGCGACGCCGGATAATATTGGGCGGTTTAATATCTCGGTGAATTACACTACGATCGTGCACGAACTGCAATACTGGCAATAAATCCTTCAGGAGACTGAGAATCTGACTTTCGCTGAAAGGCCCAGTCCGCGCCAACTCTTCCTGTAAATTCTGACCTTCTATAAATTCCTGTACCAAATACTGATAGCGTTCCTGCTGAAAGTGCGCCAACAGTTCGGGAATTTGCGGGTGTTTCCCCAACTCGTCCAGCCGCACCGCTTCTCGGTTGAATAATTCTGCTGCTTTTTCGCTGCTGCTGGTACCTTGGGATAGGGGGAAAAACTGTTTAATTGCACAGCGCGGTTTTGAGGGTTTGTCTTGGTCTATTGCTAAAAAAGTGCGACCGAAACCACCGCGCCCGAGGGGTTTGATGGCGCGGTAACGCTCTCTGAGCAACAGTTTGGAGCCGCAATTCAGGCAGAATTGGGTACGATCGGCATTTTGCGGCTTTTGACAGGCGGGGTTTAGGCAGTAACTCATAACTGAACCGAGAAGGAATCAGCAGCACATCTCTATGATACTGAGGCACAAGGGCGATCGACTCTCGCGTTACAATTATAATCTTGGACGCACGGGCCACCAGAAACCGGGTTTTTAACCAAAATATTTGCTTAAAACTTTCAATCTCGGTTCAAAAAGCCGATTTCTTTGTTCGGGTGCATAAGTCCTAAATTAGAAATTAAAGAACTGAAGTCCTTATTACAAACTGGTTAGTAGTTATGACTTTAATCCTCAGAATTTAAGATGTCGCTTTCACTTCCAGAGCATACTCTTTAAACCTTTCCAAGTCAGCCATAAGAGTTGATTCAACTACTCGCGCTAGAAATGAATTGTCCATCAATTTTGCCAGCCAGCCGGGAACTCCATAAGCTACCGTCAGTTTGACAATGCTGCTGTTTTTGCGATCGTAAAATCTTATCGCACCCCGATTTGGCAAACCGTCTACCGATTCCCACTGAATAATCTGATTCGGCACTACTTTGAGAATCCGAGAAAGCCAGCTAAATTCTAACCCGCCAGTTGCGAGTTTCCAGCGCGACAATTCCGGGTTGTCTTCGAGAATGCGAACTGATTCGATCCACTTCATCCAGCGCGGCATTTGCTCTAAGTCTGACCAGAGTTGCCACGCTAATTCGATGGGAATTGCTACTTCTACTTGGACGCTGTGTTCTAACCAATCAGTCATGCGATTTTAGATTTTAGATTTTAGATTTTGGATTTCTCGTTACTAGGCCCTGCCGATTGGTGTCAACTTAAGCTTTTAGTCCGCCACTCCGCCAGGGAATGAATTCCACGGGGCTTATAGCTAAAGTCCTCTTAAGAGGACTAATGAGTTCTTCAGTCAAGAAAGAGAGGACTTTAGCTTTGATGGAGGGATTGAAACCCCTGCCGGACGATTGGTTTTACGTGTTTGTTATCAGGAATGGGCAGAGCCTGGGAACGAGAGAAAACGAGAGAGGACTAATGATTAATGACTGTAAGCTTCAAGAATTGCCTTAGCCGCTTGATGGCCTGAAAGTGTCGCTCCTTCCATACTATCAATGTAGTCTTGCTGAGTGTAACTTCCTGCTAGAAAGAAATTGGCGATCGGAGTTTTTTGAGCAGGGCGGAAAACATCCATTCCCGGTGCTTCGCGATACAAAGATTGAGCGAGCTTAACTACGCTGTACCAAGTCATGTTTAATTCCCGCGCTGACGGGAATAAATCCTGAACTTGCTTAAGTACGTGTTGGGCGATCGCCTCATTGCTTTGTTTAATAAACGGATCTCCCGGTGTCAGCACCAACTGCAACAGCGAACCTTTTCCTTCTTGATAATAATCCTTGGGACTTGTCAGTGCCAAATCTGCAAAACAAGAAAAATCTGCATCTGCTGAATATAGCAAATTATCGATTCCTACAGCGTGGCTCAACTGTTTGCGCTTGGCTTCGTCTTCCAGTTCCGTTACCCAACCGTCGAACCGCAATTGTACTGTAGCAACTGGCACCGCATCTAACTTATAAATGTTGTCAAATTCTGACCATTTGCGCCAAGCTGGGGGCAATATTTTCTGAATTCCTGGCACGTCGCAGGCGAAAAGGTAAGCGTCTGCGGTAATATTTTCTTCTGTTTCGCCGTTGGCTACTAGCAAGCCTGTCACCCGGGTTTCTTCGCCTTCTTCAAACTGAATTTCTCGGACTCTGCGCCGCGTGTGGATTTTGGCTCCTTTGCTTTCCAAATATTCCACAATGGGTTTGTGCAAATATTCGTTGGGAGAACCAGCCAGCATCCGCATCACAGAGGCTTCTGTTTTCGATGCAAAAAATTGAAATATTGTCAACATACACCGGGCAGAAATATTTTCAGTGTCGATAAAACCCAGTGCGTAGGCGATCGGATTCCACATCCTTTTGAGGGAGTTTTGGTTGCCACCTTGACTGCGGAACCAGTCAGCGAAGCTAATTTTATCCAAATCGCGGATAGTTTTCATTGCCCCGTCAAAGTCTATCAAACCTCGGACGATCGGGCTAGTTCCCAGGGCGATCGCATTTTGAATTTTGTCTTGTACGGATAGCTGAGATGTCGTGAAAAACGCCTTCAATCCGTGCAAAGGAGCACCCACGGGAAAGCGAAAATCCAAAGAACCGGTTTCGCCGCCTCGATTAATAAAAGTGTGGACGTGTTCTTTGAGGAGCAAATCGTCAAAAGCCCCCACTTTTTTCATCAGGGCAAATAAGTTATAATAGCAGCCGAAGAAGACGTGCAAACCCATTTCAACGTGATTGCCGTCGGGATCTACCCAACTGCCGACTTTACCGCCGACAAAGGGGCGGGATTCAAAAATTTCTACTTCGTGGCCAGCATCCACTAAATCGACTGCTGTGGTCATTCCAGCCAGTCCCGCACCTGCGATCGCAACCCGCATTTTACCTATCCTTTACAGTATTTTTACAAATTGTAACAAAATTTAGAATATTAGAAATATTATTAAAGTTCGTAAATGCCGATCGACACTTGTATAGCCCTCTGAACTATTGCTAGGACATCGGCACTAATTTGACCGTAAGGGCCTTGTTATAGGAATATCTGCCGCAAAGCAGAAACGTTTTCACATACAGCTAGAGAATCAGCTTGCAATCCTCCCTCACCCCCAGGAATCAAGACGCGAGTAGGATTTTCTACTCCTGCAAGGTTACTTGTGAAAGGAACAACAATGACAGAATCGGTAAACTCGTTGCGGATATCGGGAGAAACCACAATTACAGGTCTTTTTTTTTTGTACCTCCTAACTGACGCAAAGCCCTTGAAAAATAAATCTCACCTTGGCGGGGATAAGTTTTTGCTGTTGAGTTAGAGTCCATCGCTGCTCCATGTTTCTTCTATCTGTTCCTCTACAAAATTAAACCACTCTTTTTCATCTTCAATATCTTCTTGGCTGCGGTTTTGATAAAATTTCCGCAACTTATCTTCTATTTGTTTAGCGTACCAGAGACGGAGATCCTGCTCGATCGCCTCCGTCCAATCATCAGTAAGCTGGTCTATTTTCTCCGCGAATTCAGCATCAAGGGCGACTAACAATTCTCGCTTTTGAGTAGAATTTGACATAATCATTTTCCTTGCTCATTCAAAAAAAAAACTGATGACGGTTGACTGCTGACTAATGTCATTGGTTAGTGGTTATTGGTTATTAGCAGTCCCAAGCAATTAAAAACTGCCAACTGCCAACTGCCAACTGCCAACTGCCAACTGCCAACAGTCAACTAACTTCAAAACATCGGCATCAACTGAAGTGGCCCAATTCCCAACTCTTTAGCAGACACCCAGCGCACCTCAAGCAAAGCGATCATGTCCTTAAACTGAGGCTGACCGCGAGAAGCACCCATCAACCCTTTAGCAATAATTAAACCGCACCAACCGTTGGTTAATTTACAGCGGCGATCCCACTTCTTGCGAGCTTCCTGATGCACCGGATCGTCTTCATTAAACTCCCCAAACAAATACAGCTCCCCATTTTTAGTTTGCAAAATACCCAAGTCGTATTGCTCATCCTGAAAAGGATTTTCGCCCGGATTAAAACCAATCCCCTTCACGCCTCCAGCTTCTTTCAAATCCTGAATCATAGTTTTTGCCTTCGGATGAGAAGTTTGGATCATCACCACTGGCAAACCATCCCCGGCGGTATTAATATCACTTTCTGCACCTTGGTGGAACTGGACACTTTCGCGCAGGAACTCTACCGTTTCCCAAGGTACGGCGCCGAGACTCAAAAATGAATTTTGCGGCACCAAATCGTCCCGCAGCAGTGGCTTGTCAAATTCATCATCATCATCATCGTCATCATCGTCATCACCGAGCATCTGGAATAATTCGTCTGACACTTCGGGCATCGTCGAAACTTTAACGGATACCTGTTGAATTTCTCCGTCAGCCTGCGGAACTGGGATGCGGTAGCGGCTGCTAAGACTGGGAAACGTCTCTGCTCCCAATTTCCGGCGGCCGTTGCGGAAAAAGCGGTGAAATGCTTCCAGAGCAACTAACATCGTGAGGGCTTCTTCTTCGTAAAGAATCGATCGCAATCCTTCTAAAGGATGTAGGTTGCCGAAATTTGGTTCAATTTCCGATGGAGGCAACTCGGCTAAATCAATTTCTTCCTCGTCGTCCTCATCAATATCTGCTGCACTTTCAAAGGTAAGAAACAAACAGTCTTGCCCTAAAAAAGCCTGTTCTAAATCTTCAAAAGATTCATCATTATTGACGACTCGTTCTCGAAACCGCTTCAAGGATTCTAGAGAACGGTAAAGTAAAACTCCGTAATCCATTCTGCCTTGCCCCAATACGGACACGTAGAGGCTGGCGACATCCCACTGATTGATTTCAATAGATATAATTTGGTGTTCGCTCAAAGTCCGCCACGGAGCATCTTGCCAAATTTGAGCAGCTTTTTCCATTAAAACTTCAGCATACTGAGGGGGCAACTCAGGAGGTCTGTTGATTGCGACCTCTTCCATGCCGCGAAATATTTCGTCAATTAGGGGCAATTCCGGCACGTAGTCAATGGAAATGCCTAAATCTTGAAGTACGCCCCGCAGATAAAATTGAATTTCTCGGTTTTTGACTACTATTTTTTGGGGGCGGACTGCGGGAGCCGGACTTTGGGGATGTTCCATGGCCCGTAGCAGGGCCCGGACGATCGCCTCTGGGCCGGCATCTGGGCCTACCATGTCCATAGCCCTCACGACTCCTTCGGAGCCATCGACCCAGAGAATGCACTCGCCACCAGCTTCTAGAACGTCATCGTCATCTAGCATCATGTGCGAGTCAGCATTAGATAAGGGTCGGCGATCGCCCTCCCACACGCTGGGAATTTGAGGTAAGTTTTGTAGCCGACGAAGAGTAGAGCGATTCAGCGCTGCCATAGAGTAAGCCCGTTGGGTGAAGCATTGTTGCGGTGCCGGTAGCCGGTCAACCGCTGCTTCTCAATCATAAACCCTATAGGGGGAGAGGACATCGAGCTTGGGAACGAGGCTCCACGGGAATTAAAAATTAGAAGGTAAAAATTCTGCCTTCAGCATCTAACCGAAGGCCTTCTGGCGAATGCCTGTACAATGGAGGGATAAGATTAAACTCTTACCATTAGACAATCTCAGGAGTTCGGCAAATTATGACTCAAGCCATTTCTGAAAAGCGTGGAATTCAAATGACGGACTCTGCTGTCCGTCAAGTTTTAGCTCTGAGAGAGAAACAAGGTAAAGACCTCTGCTTGCGGGTAGGGGTGCGCCAGGGTGGCTGCTCTGGTATGTCCTACGTGATGGATTTCGCCGATCCCAGCACTGTGAAATCCGACGATGAAGTATTCGACTACGACGGTTTTCAGGTAGTTTGCGATCGCAAGAGCATTCTTTATCTCTACGGTTTGGTTCTCGACTTCAGCGATGCTATGATCGGGGGCGGCTTTCAGTTTACTAACCCCAACGCAACTCAAACTTGCGGTTGTGGCAGTTCTTTTTCTACATAAATCGGAAAAGAGGGCATGGGGCAGAAAGTTGTTAACTGCCCCATGCCCTTTTCCATGCAACATCCCAAATCTAAAATCTAAAATCGAATGACCCCTGAAGAATTGTTTAAAGACGGTTTCGATCGCTACCAAGCTGGCGAAGCCCCGGCTAATCTGATCCCCGTGTTTAAAGAAGTGTGCGAAAAAGCTCCCAAAAATGGCAATGCCTGGGCTAGCCTCGCGTGGCTCTACCTGTTGGAAAATAAACCTGCACCGGCTCAAAAGGCAGCGAAAACAGCCGTTAAATTGAACCCTCACGACCCCCAAGCTCGCATCAACCTAGCAGTAGCCATCCTCGATCTCAAAGAAAAAGGAGTGCGGCCCCATGTAGAAGTGGCTCAGCAACTCCTGATGGCTTCGGAAGAGTTGCTAGACGAAGTTAAGAAAAATTTTGAAGAAGGATTAAACAGAAAACCCGACTGGAAGAGTCTCGCCCGCGTTAAACAGTGGCTTCTGGAGCCGTAACCCCGCAAAAAAGTCGATTTTGGAGCGGGGATCGAGGAAATCGGCTTTGCGGTTTATTACGACATCGTAATAAATCAATAAATAACTTTATGGAAAACTCAGGAAGTCAGTGCTAGTATTTGAAAACTTAGACGATTGCCAAATCCGCTCAGCGGTTTTCAGATTTTATTAGGATAATACTAGGAGTTGTAAAAACATGAGCACTGACAGCCACGTTAACATCAAACCAGCAACCCGCAACCACAAAGGTTTCTTTATTCAGCCAGCTTCTTACAAGTTGATGAGCATCGATAAATCCGGCTGGGCATTGATTTGCATGGACAAAGCAGTTTGTCACTATGTAGATCCTGATGATTTGCAATTGCCGAATAAATCGGGAATGTCTGAAGGTTAATTCTGAAGTTTTGAGAGACTTTAAGATGCTTTATTTGAGTAGCTGCCCTCTATGGAGGGCAGCATCTTTTTTTTTGTCAGGAAAAACTCCGGCAACGCGCAGTGAATCGGGATTTAAGGGATAGAAGGATAGAAGGAAGAATTACCGATTACAAATTAGCGATTACAAATTCCCTAATTGTTAGATTTGAAGGCAAAAAGCATCTCCAACTCAGCAGTTGTCGGTTGTATAGAAGCTGTGGCTACGCTAACTCCTCGGAGAGAATTGAGCAATTCAGCAGCGGGCGGCGAAACTAAATTTGGCTGTACTGCAAGCAAATATTGGTTAGCCCAAGACATGGTTTTTTCCATATCTATGTAAAAGTAACCTTGATTGGCCCGCGGTAAAGAAGTGGCGATCGCCTGAAAACTCGGACTACTGCTTAGGGGTTGTGGTGGCGTCGAAGTAATCACATCAACTAAAGGCCCGCCGAAAGCTACAAACACAGAATTTTCATTCAGCCAACCGTGCCCGAATAAAGTGCCTTGCTGGGGTATTTGCCACTCCGTAACCTCTTTGCCCTCAACGGTTCTAGGGGCGACGCTGACTGTAGGATTGCTTTTGGCGATCGCATCGAGTTTTTTCAGGGTTGCTTCTGCAGCAGGGCGATCGCTCGTTTCAAAAATCATCGCCGCCCCCATGCCCAACTGAGACAAAATGCCTTGATTGGAACCGATCGCCCCGATCGCAAATTCCCCATTCATCCAACCAAAAACATCACGATCGGCATCCAAATCCAACCGCTTAAAACTATCCCTCACCTGCTGAACTCCCCTGTCAACCTCCGGGCTATCTTGTGCCTCAGCGGTTGCTTGCGACCAAATTTGATCGATTCCCTTGCCGCCAACTAAAGCAATAGTTTCATCCGGAAATCTGGGCAACAATTTCGATGCGAATTGTGGAGTTTGCTGCACGAATTTAGGGTCTAACTGAGCAATAGTTTTTACCCTCAATCCCGCACTATCCGCCCCAATTCCCGCAACCAAAGACTTAACTTGTTTGAACTGCGAAAACACTGTCCAAGGCAACTGGATATCTGCGGGCAAATTAGCTTTCAATTGCTCAATTGCCGCCCGATAGTCAGCAATATAAACAGTTGCGATCGGATTCTTGACACCAGCACTCTCTGCAAAAAACTTAGTTGTGCTCTGCTGCGTAGCGAGGGAGGGTTCTCCTTTAAAAGTATCGATCGCCAATTCCACAGGCTTTTTCAAAGGAGCCATCACTAATTGGTCGTTCAGCAAAGCCACACTGTAGCGCTTGCCAGTTGGCTCTGCAATCTCAAAAATTTTAACTCCTTTATACTCGGTTTCTTGAGTAGTTGCACCGGGCTGAGATTTTAATTTATTAGCAAAATTCCAAGCGCTAATTTTATTTTTCACGCTGACTACTACCAGCAGTTTTGGAGGCTCTGTATTCGTCACAGCATCAGGGGGCAACAAAGCGACCATCACCCCCCCCAGCCAAGGCTTTAAGTCCCTGTCAAAGTCGATTTGAGTGCCTGCCAAGCTTTGTTCTTGAAAGGCGTTCAAACCCTGACCGATCAACTTTTGAGCCCCTGGCGTGCCAAATCGCTGCAACTGGGCCAAGGCTTGGGGATTTGGGGAGATGAACGCGGCCATCATTGCTTCGTCGGGTACAACTTTGGCGCTGTCTTGAGGGTTGGATACTTGTTGGCTCAAACCCTGGAAGTAAAAGTAGACCGCAGCGCTACCTGCTGCGACGATGGAGGCAGCAATTAGAAGCTTTGATTTTTTTGCAGGCATGGTTTGTGTTCCTCGCGTCCCATATCAGTTTAATCAAAATACAGAAAGCTTGTGGGGAGGCGATCGGGCCGGCGCTCTAGTTTTGTATAATTCACAACAAGTTTGGACGATCGTCTAAACTACTAAAAATGTGCATTGCGGGTAAAAGATGAAAGTAGCGATCGCGGGAGCAACGGGATTTGTAGGTAGCAGGCTGGTGGAGAAGCTGCAAGCTGCAGGACATCAAGTGGTGGTTTTAAGCAGGGATGCGGCGAAGGCTGGCCGAGTTTTTCCGGCTTCAGCTTATCCGAATTTGGAAGTTGTCGCCTACACTCCAGCGGAGTCTGGTGATTGGCAAAAGTCGATCACGGGCTGCGACGCTGTTGTCAATTTAGCAGGAGTGCCGATTGCGGAGGAAAGGTGGACCCAGGCGCGCCAGCAAGCAATTCTGGACAGTCGCAGACTGACGACGGCAAAATTGGTCGAGGCGATCGTCAATGCTAATCCTAGACCATCGGTGTTTGTTAGCGCATCGGCGATCGGCTATTACGGAACCAGCGAAACCGCTGAATTTGACGAAACTAGCCCTGCTGGGGATGATTTTTTAGCAGCAGTTTGCAAAGACTGGGAAGCAGCAGCCCAACCTGCAAAAAATGCGGGAACGCGGCTAGCAATTTTGCGGCTGGGGATAGTTTTGGGAATGGGAGGCGCGCTGGCAAAAATGCTACCCCCTTTTAAACTATTTGCAGGCGGGCCGATTGGGACAGGAAAACAGTGGTTTTCTTGGGTTCATCGCGAGGATGTGGTTGATTTAATTTTGTACGCTTTGCAAAATCCGCAAGTTGAAGGTGTTTTGAATGCGACAGCACCGAATCCCGTGCGGATGAATGAATTGTGTCAAACTTTAGGAGAAGTTTTGCAGCGACCTTCTTGGTTGCCGGTGCCAAGTTTTGCTTTAGAAATGCTGTTGGGAGACGGGGCAAAACTTGTTCTGGAAGGGCAGAAAGTGTTGCCTAAACAAACTTTAGCTAGCGGTTTTCAATATCAATATCCGACGCTAAAATTAGCACTCGAAGAGATTTTATCGGCAAGTTAAATTCCCTCGTTACCCTCGTTTCCAGGCTCTGCTCATTGGTGACAACTTAAGCCTCCAGTCCGCTCTTAGACTTAAGTCCCTGGCTAATAGCTTAAGTCAACAGCGAGGAGGACTAATAAGTTTAAAAGTCTTCTTCTGGGTTCTCCTCGCTGTTGACTTAACGGGACTTAAACAAGTTTTAAGCCCAAATAAAGCCCAAACTGGCTTTATATGAAGCAAGTACGTCCGTATTTTCTTGCAACCAGCCAAAAAATCTGTAAGATATAGCGGTTCTAAAAGCTAATAAGGCAGAGCATAAATGTCGTGAAAGGTTGGTTAGCCCACTGCCGACGTAACCCTCCTGTTAACTGATGCCAAATGATAAAAGTATAAGCACCAAATACTAATATCAAAAGTCGATTCAGGCTTTTCCTGCTGCTCACTTGATATTCTTTTAGCCCTAGCCAGCATGAGAGCCTCACGGTAAAACACTTCCACCCACTTACGTTGGGAGTAAGTTGTTATACTAATTCTAAAAAATCATGCAACAGTAGCTGTAGGGTGCATACAGTCTTTCAGGAAACAAACCAAAAACTCATAACTGTTGCATGATTTTGGAGAATTGGTATTACTATCCATGATGCTGTTGCCCGCGAGCGTGGCAGCATTAGTCACTAAATAATCCACTTCTGTTGCGGTGGAACCGGTCGGAGCATTCATGACGATAGCGACTGTTTTTGATATAAGTTTGCCCTGAAATATCCGCCGTTTAAGCATCGCCCAAGAGCGTTGCAGCACTCAACAGAGCAACAGCCCCTTCCTCCTCCAAAGGTCGCGCAAAAAAGTACCCTTGATAGGAACTGCATCCCAAAGAACGGAGTATAATTAGTTGCTCTTGCGTCTCCACCCCTTCTGCGATTGCCTCTAATTCCAAAGAACGGGCCAAATTTAAAATCGCCTCCAGCAAAGTCAAATTTTTCCCTCCTTCCTCCAGGCAGCAAACAAAAGAGCGGTCAATTTTGAGAGTATCAATCGGCAGCAATTGTAAGTAAGATAAATTTGAATAACCCGTGCCAAAATCATCCAAACACACCTTAACCTGCCGAGCTTTCAATAGCTCTAGCACCCCAGCAGCCTCCTCAGCATTCTCCATTAAAACACTCTCGGTAATCTCTAACTTCAAAAATTCGCCCTTTAAGTTATGCACTCGCAGCAGTGAGTCTAAAAGCGGTAACAAATTAGGAGCAAATAGCTGAAGTCCCGATAAATTAACACTCATATTTAAAGGTAAATAGTCAGGGAATTGCAACTGCCATTTACTTAAACAAGCCACTGCTTCCGACAGTACCCACTCCCCTAGTGCCACAATCAAACCCGTTCTTTCCGCCACTGGAATAAACACGCTCGGAGAAACCAAGCCGCGGGTCGGATGCCGCCATCTTACCAACGCTTCAAACCCCACTATTTGACCAGTTATAAAAGATACAATTGGCTGATAGTTCAGGTAAAACTGTTGTAAATTAATTGCATTTTGCAAGTCATTTTCTAACTGGAGTTGCTCTAAAGCTCTTGACTGCATACCAGCATCAAATACAACAGTGCTACCAGCACCCCGAACAAAAGCCTCATGTCTAGCCGCGTCAGCCGCCCGCAGCAAATCTTCCGGCTCTTCTGTGCCAATTGCACCTAAAGCAATGCCAATACTAACGCTAGAAAAAACAGCAGTTCCATTTAAGTTAGACGGCATTTCTAATGCTTGACGAATGTGTTCTGCTGCATCTAAAGCTAACTGAGAATTAGTAATATTTGCCAGCCAAATCGCAAACGCATCTTCTCCCACTCTTGCTATAAGATTCATATTCAAAGCCCAAGCCTCTAACCGCCGTGCTACTTCTACTAGCAACTGCTCTCCTCTAGAATGACCTAAGCTATATTTAACAACTTGATAACGGTTAAGAGTCAGCAATAAAATAGCTTCTAAATGACCCAGTTCTATTATAGAATTCCTGCCACTACGCATCTCCTTTAAGAGCAAATTACGGTTAGGTAAACCTGTCAGATCGTCGTAAAATGCTTGGTAACAGATTTGTGCAGTCGCTGTAGCAAGTTCCTGCTCTTTTTCCCTAGCAAGTCGCACAAACTCTAAAGTTTTATTAATTGTAATTTTTAAGTCATCCAAATCAATAGGCTTCGTTAAAAAATCAAAAGCACCCCGATTCATAGCTGTCCTAATATTTGGCATATCCCCGTAAGCTGAAACCACTACAGCTTTGAGCGTCGGATCAATAGCTGGCAGATTCTCTAGCAAAGTTAAACCGTCCATTTCGGGCATACTAATATCAGTTAGCACCAAGTCAAAGGAGCCATCAGCTTGCAGTTTATCCAAAGCTTGAACTCCATTAAGTGCAAAATCAAACTCAAATTCTTGAGTGCTGATTTGATGCCGAAATAGCTGAAGGATTACATATTCTAAAAGTGGTTCGTCATCAATTACTAAGATTTTAGCTGTCATGGAATTGCTCTTGTTAGCAAGTAGCCAGGAGTTTATTTAATTCTCTTGTAAGGACAATCCCCCTGTGATTGCCCCCTGGGGTTGCACCGTAAGTAAGTTTGGGGCAGGCAGGAAAGCACTGCTCCTACAGAAAACTCATCATTTTCAGGACTTACGCTCCTAAACCGGGTTTATCTAAAAAATTGAAGATTCTCACTAGAAATCTACTAAGAAACCCGGTTTCTAGCCTAGAGGTGCGTAAGTGTTGATTTTATCAGTTCCCAACCATTAAGTGGGAATTGCAATAATAAATTCCGTTCCCTTGCCAGGTGTAGAGTTACAACTGAGCCATCCCCCGTGTTTTTCTTCAACAATAGACCGCGAAATTGATAAACCCAATCCCGTCCCTTTACCCACAGATTTTGTAGTAAATAAGTGGTTAAATACCCGCTGTTTCACTTCTTCTGTCATCCCCATCCCGTTGTCCGCAATAGAAATTATAACATGAGAAGTGGAATTATCCTTGATATTTTTTTCACTCTCATCGGTAAGGAAAGTGCGAATCTTAATTTTATTAGGATTCGCCTTAATTTCATCGCGGCTTCGCGCTGAATCCCACTCTTCCAATGCGTCAATGGCATTAGCAATGATATTTAAAAACACCTGATTTAACTGTCCGGGATAACACTCTACTGGGGGTAATTCTCCGTAGTTTTTTAGCACTTGAATTTCGGGTTTACCCTCATTCGCTTTGAGCCGATGTCTCAAAATTAATAAGCTACTATCAATTCCTTCATGAATATTGAAACGAACTTTGGATTTAGTATCTGCCCGCGAAAAAGTCCTCAGAGAAATGCTGATGCCCCGAATGCGCTCAGTTCCTTCTTTCATAGAACTGAGCAGTTGTGGCAAGTCTTCTAAGAGAAAAGGGAGGTCAAGAGCTTCAATTTGAGTTTGTACTTCTGGATTATTTAGGGAGCTGTGTTGTTGATAAATATTGAGAGCAGTCATCAATTCTTGAAAGTAGCTTTCGGCGTGTTCAATGTTTCCTATAATGAAGCTGATGGGATTGTAAATTTCGTGGGCAACTCCGGCCACTAACTGGCCGACGGAAGCCATTTTTTCGTTTTGAATGAGTTGAGTTTGCACCTCTTGAAGTTCTGTTAAATTTTGTCTGACTTGTTTAACAGTTTCTAAGGCTCTTTGGATGGTGATTTCCATGTCCTGAAAATCAATGGGTTTTGTCAAAAAGTCAAAAGCTCCCCGGTTCATGGCAGTTCTAATGTTTTGCATATCTCCATAGGCGGAGATGACGACTGCTTTTAATGTATTGTCGATTTCTGAGAGTTTTTCTAGTAAAGTTAACCCGTCCATTTCGGGCATATTAATATCTGTTAGCACTAAATCAAATGGTGGAGATTCTGCAATTTTTTCTAAGGCTTCTCTGCCATTGTGAGCAAAGACAAATTCAATTTCTTTGATCCGAATTTTTTGCCTAAATTTTTGTTGAATGACGTATTCTAATAGTTGTTCATCATCGACGACTAGGATTTTGGCTGTCATGGGGAGCTATTCTGTATCCTATGGTAGAAATAACTAGGGTGATTGCTTACTATAGCACGTTGTTTTAATTTTGTAAAAGATTAAATCCCTTAATGAGAATGTAGTCAGGAAGAAGGAAGAAGACTTATGCAATCAGCTTTTTAGTCATCCGTGTTTTACGTTTAATTAAGTGGATCTACTTAAGATTCACTGTATAATTTTAAGCCGTGCAGGTGGGTTTGTGTAGAAGCACTTTCAACCTGCGAGTAAAGTTACTGATGTAGTGTTTTAACGCCTCGAACGTGCGCCAAAGCTATTTAACTTTTGGGCAAAGTAATGATGAATTCGGTGTAATTTCCGGTTTCGGTTTGCACTTCCAAATTGCCTCGATGTTGTCCAACAATGATATCGTGAGTGATGGATAAACCTAAACCTGT
The DNA here is from genome assembly GCF_036702115.1 of Microcoleus sp. LAD1_D5. Taxonomy (NCBI): domain Bacteria; kingdom Bacillati; phylum Cyanobacteriota; class Cyanophyceae; order Oscillatoriales; family Microcoleaceae; genus Microcoleus; species Microcoleus sp. LAD1_D5. The sequence goes on from NZ_JAUBSA010000069.1 coordinate 21,452, forward strand.
TCCCTGTCCGGGAGGCTTGGTAGTGAAGAAAGGGAGGAATATTTTTTGTTGATTTTCTTTAGGAATGCCGATGCCATTATCATGAATGCGAATTTCTATTGCAGTGCCTAGATTTTTAGTGGTAACAGAAACTGTGGGATTGAAATCGGCGGTCATTTTAGATTGTTTAATATAAGAGGCATAGCAAGCATTATCAATGATATTAATTAAAGCGCGGCTGAGGTCAGAAAAAGCGACATCTAGTTCTTCAATTGATTTGTCATAGTCGGTTTCAATGGTAAGGTTGAAGGTTTTATCTTTAGCACGGATGCTGTGGTAAGCTAATTGTAGGGATTGAGCGACGAGGGCGTTGATGTCGGTTTTTTGGCGGCTGCTGCCCTCGCTGCGAGCGTGCATTAGCATACTTTGAATAATGCTGTTGGCACGTTGTCCTTGTTCGTTAATTTCTGATACATTGCGCTTAAGATAAGTGAGGTTTTCGTTAATTAATTCCAGAGATTCGGAGTCTAAGTTTTGGGATTGGCGGTCTATTTCTTCTGCGATTTCAGATGTTAAGTCTTCTGAGAGTGTAGCAAGAGAAGTGACGAAGTTGAGGGGGTTGCGGATTTCGTGGGCAACACCTGCGGTGAGGGCTCCGAGGGAGGCGAGTTTTTCTGAGGCTACTATTTGTTTTTGAGCTATTTTTAATTCTGCGGTTCGTTCTTCAACTTTTTGTTCTAGGGTTTCCGAATATGCTGCAAGTTGTTGGTTGGCTTGTTCTAAATTTTGGTTGAGGTGATTGACTTCTGCGTAGAGTTTGGCATTAGTAATAGCGATGGCAGCTTGTCCCGATAGCATTTGTAAGACTGTGAGTCTGTCAGCGGTAAATGCAACGGTGGTCAAGTTATTTTCGAGATAGATAATCCCTGTAAGTTGACCTTGATTGAGCAGGGGTCTACACAAGATTGATTTGGGCTGATTTTGTTGGATATAGGGGTCTTTTTTAAAAATTCCTTCGTGGCTGGCATCGTTTAAAACGACTGTTTCTTTAGTGCGAGCAACGTAGTTAATAATTGCGGCTGGAACTGCATTTTTTAGGAGAGGAACGGAAATATTTTCCTCTTCAGGTTGTTGAGGAGTGGTCAATACGGTGAGGTCGTTACCTTCCACGATTCCGGTGGCTGAAATCACCCACTGATTCTCGCTTTGGTTAGATGAAAAAGGGGGTTTTGTGAGCAATGAACCACGAGTAGCTCCGGCATTTTCTATGAGAATGGTCATTAATTTACCTAGCAGTTCGCTGAGAACAATTTCCCCCGATAACGCCTGTGCTGCTTTCATAATTGTACCGAGGTCAAGTGCTGTTGAATGGCTGCAAGTAGAGGTTGTCGTCCAGTTTGAGGTGGTTGTGCTAGTGGGGTCGAGGCTGATAGTTTCAGACTGCTGCGTGCGGGAGATGAGATGGGGATATGTTTCTTCTAAGTCTCTGACTTTGGCGATGGCTCCCCAGCGAATGTAGCAGTAATAGGCTTCGGTCATGTAGGTTTTGGCGACTTTTTCTCTACCGAGGGCTAGATAAAATTCGGCAGCACGTTCGTTAGCGAGGGCTTCTTCTTGGATGAATCCTTGTTCTTTGGCTCCGTTGATGGCTCGTTCGTAGTAGGTTATTGCTGTCTCGTTTTGTCCTAATACTCGCGCTTTTTCTGCTTCTACGAGTTCGTATTTATGTTGGAAGTTCATTGGGGCGTGGTGCGCCCAGGTTTTCATTTGTTTTTGATGGGTGGCGACTTTCTTGAGGTATTCTTTTTGTTCGGTTTTGGTGGTGACTGGGTAGTGAGCGAGGAGGGCTAGGGAATAGTAGAAGTTGCATGTACTTGGCAGCATAGCACCACTCAAGTTTTGCTTGTATTTTTCTAGTAATATAGCTATTTCAAGACCTTGGTAAAAATGTTTAAATAAATAAAATAGCATAAGTTTAGCTAAATAAAAATAAGCAACTGCCGTATTATTATTAGCTTCTTTTAAAATAGATAATCTTTGTGAATCATCAAAGCTTTCTCCTATAAGTGTAGTATTAGGAGATTCATTTTTTATGTTCAAGACAAATTGATGCCAGATAGCCAAAAGATCGACCGTAAATTCTTGCTTGTAATTTTCAAGTGCTTTTAGATATCGTTGCTGAACATTAGCAACAGATTCTAGGTGCTCGCCACTCCAAAAAAGATTAATAGATTGATATAAAGCTCCATAACCTGCATATTCTAAATCTCCCGTTTCCACTCCACTGTTAAAAGCTTCACTTAGAGGAGTTATTGTATTTTTTATTGGCTCTTTACACTCTCGAATAAAATGGTTAAATGAATGGTAAACCTTAGCTTTTATTTCTCTAGCATTAAACTGCTCCAATAAAGTTAAAGCAAGTTGTCCAAATTGATATCCAGAATCGATATCTCCCAGCACTCCACAAAGCAACATACCATACATACAATAACCCTGAGCAGATAAAGCTGTATTCCCATATTTGACAGAAAGATAGACAATTTTAAAGACAACAAGTGGAAAAAGAGCGGGACTAGCAGCAAATGCTGCCGGAATAATATTCATCAAAATCCTTATAGTTGCCAAATGATCGGGGTTAGTCATCTCTGGCAAGTTTGCTAAATCTCGAATTTGTTTTCTCCCTACTATAAATTTGGTACGAAATAATCCAAGCATTATACTGAGCTTGTTTGGATGTTTAGGCAAAGAAATTCCTAATTTTTTTAGCAGTTGCAGTGCTGTGTCTAAAGCTTTTTGAGGCTGATTTTGGGATAAATAAAATGGAATTTTTAATTCATATACCTTGATCTTTTCAAGGACAGTTTTTGTTTGTAAAAGAACAATATCAGATAGCTTTTGTGCCTGTTTAAAATTAATATTAAGGTATTCTACTTCCAATGTTTCTAAATGGATATCTCGCATCAATTCATAGTGAATTTGCCAGCTAGATTCTGGCAGCAGTTCTAAACCTACATTCAAATATCTGACAGCGGCTTCATAAGCTGTCGCTGCTTTTGCTTTTCGTCCAGCTATCAAATTAAAATTGGCAAGTTCATTTTTTTCTGACTCTTGCGTGATGAATTCCAACCCAATATTCAACTGATTAACAATATCAAATATATTCTCTTCCAGGGCGTTGTCTGCGTATTGCTGCAACAATAACTTACCAATTTTCAAGTGGGTGGCTTTTTTCTGATTTTCAGGAATCATTGAATAGGCTGCTTGTTGCACCCTGTCATGTAAAAATCTATAGCTAACTTTGGATTGTTCAAAAAGTAGCGTTCCTTGTTCTTCTGACTGAAAAGCCAGAGGAATTTTGTAGTCGTTACTTAGGGGTAAAATTAGACCTGCTTGAAGTGCTGACCACAAATCATCGGCTGTTTCTAGCGGTGATTTTTTATTAACAATCGCGCAGACATCTAAGTTAAAGCGGTTGCCGACACAAGCGGCTAATTGTAAGATTTGTTGCGTAGATTCTGGCAGTTTTTGAATATTTCTGGCTACCAGTTCGACAACGTTATAATCAGCAATTCCCAGGGTTTGAATCTGCTTAATGTCCCATTTCCAGCAACTTTTGATAAATTCAAAGTTTAACAGTTGTTCACAGTGCAGAGTCTTGAAAAGTTGTGTTAGGAAGAAAGGATTCCCCTGAGTTTTATTGAAAAGTAAGTCGGCTAATTTTATTGAATTGTTATCTCCCTGAAGAGTATCGGCGACTAATTGACGGACGTTGCTAATATCTAAAGCCTGGAGGACGATGTTATTTACAACCGCACCTGTTTTTTCAATCTCTTCAATGGTTTGAATTGTGGGATGAGTGGGGCTAACTTCGTTATCTCGATAAGCTCCAATTAGTAATAGATATTCGCTATCCGTGTCTGTGATCAAGAGTTGCAGCAACTTCAGAGAGGCTGAATCAGCCCACTGCAAATCATCTAGGAATAGAACAAGCGGATGTTCTGGTTTAGTGAATACATGAATAAATTGTTTATAAACTCGGTTGAAGCGATTTTGAGATTCTGTTGGACCTAGCTGGGGAACTTCTGGCTGTTCGCCCATAATCAGTTCTACTTCGGGAATTACGTCGATAATTACCCGTCCATTTTGTCCCAAAGCTTGTACAAGTTGCTCTTTCCAAATTCCTATATTATCTGCGTTTTCTGTTAACAGTTGTCGGATTAATTCTTGAAAAGCTTGAATTAAGCCGGCGTAGGGAATGTTCTTTTTAAATTGGTCAAATTTACCGGCGATAAAATAACCGCGCTGGCGGACTATTGGTTTATGAATTTCTTGCACAACGCAGGTTTTTCCAATGCCTGAATAACCGCTGACGAGCATCATTTCTGTTGAGCCAACTGCAACTCGTTCAAAGGCTGCCATTAGGGTTGCAACTTCTGTTTCTCGTCCATATAGTTTTTGAGGAATAAGAAATTGACCGAATCGATCTACTTTTCCGGCTATGAAATCTTTAATTTCTCCTGATTTTTCTAGTTGTTTGAGACTTTCTTCTAAATCGGCTAAAAGTCCGCGAGTGCTTTGATATCTCTCTTCAGCAGTTTTTGCTAATAATTTCATTACGATATCAACTACGGCCTGGGGAATTTCTGGATTTAGCTGATTTAGCGGCGCGGGTTGTTTTGCGATGTGAGAATGCACCAATTCCATTGGGTCGTTAGAATTAAATGGTAGTTGACCCGTCAGCATTTCATAGAAGGTAATACCCAGGGAGTAAAAGTCGGTGCGATAGTCTATTGAGCGGTTCATTCTCCCGGTTTGTTCGGGAGACATATAGGCGAGTGTGCCTTCGATGTAGTTGGGGTTACTGATGGTAGGAATTTCTTTTTCGAGGCGGGTGGAGATGCTAAAGTCGATGAGTTTTATTTCTCTAGTTTCGGGTTTTATGAGGATATTTTGGGGTTTAATGTCTTTGTGGATAATTTGATTTTGATGCAGTTCGCCGAGAATTTGCGCGAGTTGACTGGCGATTTGAAGAAAGTTTATTAAGGAAGTTTTTTGGGCGGTAATATATTGTTTGAGGGGTTGTCCGCCAAAATCTTCTAAGATTAGGGCAAGTCCGTGTTCATAAGGTTTTAATTCGATGGGCTTGATAATGCCTGGGATGTTTAAAGAGTGGAGGATTTGATATTCGTGTCTGATTCGGGCGATTTCTTCTAGGGTGGGATACTCGGCTTTGAGGGTTTTAATGATGACAGCAGTGTGTTCTAATTCGTAGCGACCTTGATAAATAACGGTTTTTGTACCTTCGTGGAGCGGGGCAATCAGTTGGTATCCAGGTAGAGGGGTTCTCATTATATATCTTTAAAGGAGTACAGTAGTGAAAGAGCATGATACTGATGAACCCTGAGTTGATATATCATGTTATCAGTTTTTAACATTTTACCTTTGTATCGAAAATTATTTTCGATATAAAACAAAAACTTAAGATTTAATTAATTAAATCTTAAGTTTTGACAAAAATCTAGTTATTAGATAAAAAGTCGAAGCTTTATCGGAAGACAACCAGACTGCCGCAGTTCCCTATTTCCTTAGCGTGCGCCTACAAGTGTGGCTATTAAATTTTCTGAGGGGGTCGGAGCAGGCCCTAGAGCCACATCGCCCCATCGGATAATACTGGCGGCGGAGCTGCCAGAAAAACCGTGAGAATAAATCATCACTAAATCGTCTTTTCTGATTTTTTTCACGGCGGCTGCATGATGTAAAGCAGCCATAGCCGACACTACGGAAATGTTGCCATACTTGGGAAAAATGTCGATGATTTTATCTTTAGGTACATTCAGTTCTAAAGCACAAAAATCGACATAACCTGCTGCTGGTGGGTAAAAAATGAAGTAGTCTATATCCTCCACTGCAATTCCAGATTCAAACAAGATTTTTTGGCAGCATTGCTGGAAATATTTAATGAATAAAGAAGTCGCGTATTTCACTAAATTTTTATTCAAAGTAATTAACACTCTTGGATTTCCCATCTGATCTACCGTAAACCTGGGATAAATTACTCCGCAGGTATCATGAGTGTTTGTTGAATAGGAATGGAGTAAACCTTGTCCTTCTTCTAGTTTCTCAACAATAAAAGCGGCTGCTCCATCTCCAAGCGTGAATGAGAAAGAATTGGTATACTCTATGTGCTTGGAATAATTGCAGGATAAGGAGACTAATACCCTTTTAAATCTTTTGTCTCTGATTAACGCAACAGCATTTTCCAAGGCTAAAAGAGCTCCTCCACAGGTAGCATTTAAATTCCAAGCGACACCTCGAAAGCCTAACTTTTGTGCTATGTGAGTAGCATTCCCAATCACTAATTCTTCTGGAAACATCGCGCAAGAAATCAGCAAACCAACATCGTTGATTTCTACTTTATTGGCTTGCAAAACTTTTTCAATTGCTCCACATTCAATAGAAATAGAAGTTTCGCCTTCAGCCAAAACTCTTCTTTCTAAGGCTCCCCTGAATATATCTTCCCGATAAGGTTTTACTGCCTGTACCCAATTAGCATTTTCTTGAGCATCATTATCAAACAACCGCACTTTTTGATTTTTTTGTTCAAGTCCAGCTAAGAATTCTGGATGATTATTTTTCCAGTAATCATTAGTACGTACCTGCTCAGGAAAATTAACTGCAATTGCGCGAATTCCTACAGCTTGATTCATTTTGACAAAACTCACTTGAACAGAAATAAACAACATGAAATTTTGGACATTGCCAGCTCTAGGGTCTAACTCCTAGAGCGAGCAAATTTTATGCTCATTAGCTAAGAATTATCTCTTAACAATGAGCAACTTAACTATGCGCCTCGCGCAAAACCCGCCTCAAAACCTTACCCGTCGCATTTTTCGGAAGCGAATCAACAAACCGGACAAGGTGAGGAACCTTATAAGCCGCTATCTGCTTAGAACAGAAAGAAATCACATCCTCTGGCGCGACAACTTGCCCGTTATTAAGAACAATATTCGCCAAAATGCTCTCACCTTTAACCTTGTCAGGAATGCCACAAATAGCCACTTCCGCCACCGCTGGATGTTGAGAAATTACCCGCTCCAATTCACTCGGATAAACCTTAAATCCAGAAACATTAATCATGTCCTTCAAGCGGTCAACAATGAAGAAATAGCCTTCTTCATCCATGCGGCCCAAATCTCCAGTATGAAACCAACCATTTGACATAACTTGGGCCGTTTCAGCGGGACGGTTCCAATAGCTCGACATCACATTAGGCCCGCGAATAATAATCTCGCCAACTTCCCCGACATCAACTTCTGAACCCTCACTATCCACCACCTTCATTTCCACATTATCAATTGGCATCCCAATCGAACCAGGCTTATATTTCAAGTAATGGTTGTAACAAGAAAAAGGCGAAGTTTCCGTCAAACCGTACCCTTCATGGATCACCCGACCATACTGTTCTTGCCACTGATCTACAACTTCCAAGGGCATTCTGGCAGCAGCGCTAAAATAATAGCGCACTGAGTTAAAGTTGCATTCATCAGGCGACATTTCTAACAGCTTGGCAAAGGCTGTCGGCACTCCAAAAAACATGGTAATCTGCTCCGCCGCCGTTACTTGCAACACTTCGGCCGGATAAAACCTGCGCTGCAAAATGATAGTCGCACAAGCATTCAATCCCGCATTCAGAATAAAATTCTGACCGAAACAGTGGAACAAGGGTAAATACAAAAGTAACCGATCCTCAGCCCTCATACCACAGCAATGCTTGACAGAGTGCATATTTGAAGTCACATTCCCATGAGAAAGCACTGCACCTTTAGGAAAACCCGTCGTCCCCGATGTATAAATAATTGCGGCGGGTTCTGTAGGTTCCATTTCAATAGCTTTAGCTTCAGCAGAAGCGTTTGCTATCAGTTGTAACAAACTGATTTCTTTACAGCTTAAACTCAGCTCGCTCCCAGAAACATGAGAAGAATGGCTACCAACCCCACTAGGCGGTTTAATAACTCCATCTTCTGCAATCAGAATGTATTGAAGGTAAGCTAAATCATCATCAGGCACTTGCCTTCGCAATGATTCTGTGGCAATTACTATCTTAGCAGCACAGTCATTGAGAATAAACCGAACTTCATCGCTTTTGAGCATTGCATTGATAGAAACTGCGACAGCCCCAATCTTTAAGATGCCCAGATAAGAGATGACAAATTCGGGAATATTAGGCAGGAAGAGAGCAACGCAATCTCCCCGTTTAATCCCCAATCCTTGCAAACCATTTGCAGCGCAGTTTGCTAATTGATTTAGCTGCTTGTAAGTAAAAGATTTACCTTCAAAAATTAAGGCAGTTTTCTGAGGGAAAAATCTACACCCTCTCTCGATATGCTCTGCAATGTTCATCCCTATCTTAGTTCTCCGTAAAATTGCCGCCAAACCATAGGTTTCGTGTTCAAGATTTGGATGCACTGGTGCACCGTCGTTAAGACAAATCGGAAACCACGACGTAAAGCTTTCGATTGCTCTTTTTTTTCTGAGGAAATATCCCCCACGAAACTCGGATGAATTGTCTGAGAAAATTGTTGCCAATCCCTCGGTTCAAGTTGATATACTTTGACACATTGGCGAACAGCATCCGCCAAAAAGTGTTGCTGATTTGACAATTTCTCTGCTTTTTTACTTGGGGAAATATCTAGCTGAAAAGCAGTTTCCGAGATGTTAGCTGAAATATTGTGAGTAACCATTGTTGTGCCTTTCTAGTAATGTTCAACAATCTTTTGCAGCCAAAAATTTGGGACTGTTTGTGTAAGGGACAAGCAGCTCTTAATAAGTTAAAAATTTAACTTATTTTTTACGCCATTAGGCAGGCTATTCTTAGCTACAAATGACCTGTTTTACACAGGCCATCCGAGGAAAAAAGGGGATGAAATAATGTGAGTTTTTTTCAAAACTCCTTCCCTTTCCTCTTCCTACTTCAAACTTGATAAAATCCGGTTCACAGCTTGCACAATTCGTCCTTCCTGTGCAATGTCAGCAGCAATCATGGCAATGTGTATATCTAAAGATTGCTCGTTGTCGTTCCAGATGTAAGATTTATCAACATTCGGGTGCTGTCCCACAACTTCGCGCACAGCCTCATATAGCGGTAAGCTAAGTGGGGACAAACACTCCCGCGCGTCATAGTGACCGGCTACTTGATGGGTTCGCAAATCAACGGCTTGGACGGCAAACATTAGGGAAATTGCCATATATTGCTGGAATAACTCAATTGAGCGACGAGCTAAATTAGCTGAAGCGAATCCTTGGCTATTGATATTCTGATTGAATTGTTCGGCGTGAGTGGGAAAGCGGTCAGCAATTGAATTTCCGTAAAAACTCAATAGTGGCATAATGGAATTTCCAGCTATTTGCAGACCTTTTAATCCCATGTTGACCTTACGGCTGGTGTTGCCAACCAGAGAAGGTGACAAACCATTATTAAATTCAGGTGCAGCTAACAGCGCAATTTGCACATCTAAATGCTTAGCCAGCAGACCTAAAAGATAGCGCAACCGATCCATCCCAACGCCAATATATTGCCCTAAGAAATTGCCGCCGTGATAACTAGCTTGATTCTCAGTATCGATTAAGGGGTTGTCAGTAACAGAGTTAATTTCAACTTCAATCTGTTGGGCAATTTCTGCGATTCCATCCACAATCGGCCCCATGTACTGAGGCAAACAACGCAGCGAATAACGGTCTTGTATCGGATGAGCGCCGCGAGACTCGTGGGAACCATCTAACTCATCTCGATTCAAGCAGGAACCTGCGAGGAGTTCGACCATTTTGGAAGCTGCCCACACCTGACCAAAATGAGGCTTGAGCTTGTGAATGAAGGGGTGGAACGATTGATTTGTCCCGCCTAATCCTTGGATTGTCAAGGCATGAGTACCCATTGCCAAGGCAAGTATTACTTGCGAATCCCGGACGCAGTTGGCAGCAATGCCGGTCATTACAGACGTACCATTAACCATTGCTAACCCTTCTTTGGGAAGCAGATCAATTCTTGGTAAACCTAATATTTCTAACGCTTGAATTGCTGACATTTCTCTGCCCTTAAAATCAACAGTGAAACTGTCATCTAGACCTATTAATGCACCTGTGATGTGCGCTAGGGGAACTAAATCGCCGGAAGCGCCGATGGAACCCAATTCACACACGTGAGGCGTGACTCCTGCGTTTAGAAATGCGATCGTCCGCTCAATTAACTCCAGCCGAATTCCTGAAGCGCCCTGGAGGTGGGAGTTAATTCGCAAGAGCATGGCGGCGCGGACGCAAGCTGTGGGCAGCCTTGGCCCGGCACCAGCTTTGAGAAACCAAATCAAATTGTTTTGTAAACTCGCGGCTTCTTCCGGTGCGATCGCTGTATTGGCCATCCCACCAAAGCCAGTTGTGACTCCGTAAATCGGCTTTCCCGACTCGACAGCATTCGCAATGTAGTCGCAGGATGCTTGTACTCGTTCCGCAACATCGCTTTCATCATTTAACCGAACTCTGGTTCCACAACGGGCAACCCTGGCCACTTCTTCTACACTCAGCCGTCGGTTCCCCACAGTTACGTTACTCAAATTAGGCTCCGGCCATTTGGGTAATTGTAGAGAAATCGGCTCTGTTAAGTTTCTTGACACTTCTTAGATCCTAAATTTATAGATAGATGCCACTCAAATGTGACTCTAGTCACAGCACACTCGAAACCGGGATGTTACTTTGAATTAAATGACAGAGAAATATGACTAGTACAGCTCGGCGAAAATAGAATACCCACTAAACCGCTAATACTTTACCCTTATAAGTCCACTTGAAGGGCTT
>NZ_JAUBSA010000070.1:0-31304 GCF_036702115.1 Microcoleus sp. LAD1_D5
AAGCCCTTCAAGTGGACTTATAAGGGTAAAGTATTAGCGGTTTAGTGGGTATTCTATTTTCGCCGAGCTGTACTAGGTTTATTGCCGATCGCCAGCCGGTAGGATGAGGTAAAGCCGATCGATCGCACCAATACGCTATGAGGGCAGTGTGCACCCACAAACTACGATATTTCAAGCATTTGAGGGAGTTATAGACCAGGCTCGGCAGTCACGCCAGACAGGGCGGGTCATCAGCGTCAAGCCGATCGCATTTGCCGCATAACCGCAGCGTGAACCATCCCTAAATTGCGCGCTGCAGTTATGCGACGATGTTTTTTGAGCAGGGATTATATCTAGTGTCAGAGAATTCCAGGGGACGATCGCCTTTTGTTCACTGGTAACAAGAAAACATGGACGCCCAAGCTGCAGATAAAGCGAGTTTGGGCTTTATCTGGGCTGAAAATTTGTTTAAGTCCCGTTAGAAATAAACGCTTTTATTAATTAATTAGACGATCGCCCTTTAATAAAAACATTAAACCCTTAGCAATTGCCGAGGGTTTATTTTCAAAATCCTACAAATTTTCCGACCAAAAATATCTCGGTCTAAAGGTAGATGATATTTGTGATTAACCCAACTTAAAATTGCCAGCATCATATATTTTTTATAGCCACAAAACAAAACAGGCGCATCAAAAACGCAATCATTAGACCCAAATCCCCACTCGTTAAGCAACCTAAAACATCGATGGATTTCTCTAGAGTAAGTCTTAAAGGAGCATAACAATGTTAGATATTGATGAAATGAGTTCAAAAGAAATACAAGAACTTTTGCAGCAAGTAGGACACGGACACCTCGGCTGTGTATTTGAAGGGCATCCCTACGTTGTGCCAATGCACTATTATCTCCAAGATTCGGACATATACATTTTCACAACAGTCGGGATGAAAACGAAGTATATGGACGGCAATCCAGAAGTCTGCTTGCAAGTGGAAGAAGTCCGCGATATGGAACACTGGCGCAGCGTTGTCGTGAACGGGCGAGCAGAACGCCTTACCCAGCAGGAAGACATCGATCGCGCGATGCAATTGGTCAAAGAACACAACCCCACACTTTCACCCGCCATCAATCGCACCTGGATTGACTCGCTGGGGCGTGCGGAGACCATCGCAATCTACCGCATTCAGCCCTGGGAAATGAGCGGGCGCACGACGGAGGGAATCAGCAGTCGGTGAACGTCGAGACTCACTTGTAACCGGGTTTTTTACGAAAATACTTAATTAAGATTTTCAATCTCGGTAAAAAACCCGGTTTATGAGCGTCAGAGCGCCTCCAACACTAGAAATTACAAAAAAGTGCTGCCGGGGGAAATAGTGCCAAATATCAGCTCAAACAGCTTTGCTTGCCAAAAAATCTCTCATGTACCGATTCACTAACTGCGGCTGTTCCTGGTGTACCCAGTGGCTGCAATTGGGAAGGTACTGAATCTGAAAATCTCGCACGTAATCTGCTGTCCCATAGGTTAACTCTTTGCCGAGGGCGACATCTTTTTCTCCCCAAATCATCAGCGTGGGAACTTGTAGCACGCTCCAATTCTGGCGATCGACAAATCCGCGAGCAATATTGCGGTAATAATTGATAGTAGCAGTCAGAGCGCCCCGTTTGGCAGCCGCATCTTTGTAAGCTTCGATATCTGAGGGGCTAAAGGTGCTTTTGTCAACTGCCATACCTTCCAAAGCAGCCGAAATTGCCTGATAGTCGCCCAACTGAATTAACAACTCCGGCAAAACTGGCAACTGAAATAAAAAGATGTACCAACTTTTCAACAATTGTTGGGGAGTGCGTAGCCCTTCAGCAAACTTGGCCGGATGCGGTAGATTCATCACAATTAATTTATCCACCATTTGGGGATAAGCATAAGCAAAATTCCAGGCGATCGCACCTCCCCAGTCGTGACCCACTAAGACGCAACTTTCATACCCCAAACCCTGAATAATGCCCTTGACATCTTGCACAAATTCGGGCATCACGTAAGCAGATTGATCGTGAGGTTTGTCGCTGTCGTTGTAACCCCTGAGATCTACAGCGACGACTTTATAATCTGATGCAAATTCCGGGATTTGATGCCGCCAAGAATACCAAAATTCAGGAAATCCGTGCAGCATCAGCATCAGCGGCCCAGAACCTTGAGTGACACAGTGCAGTTTGATGCCGTTTGTAACGATAAATTCGTGTTTCCAAGCAGCTTCTAGCACAGACATATTTGATGCTTCCTTTAGCTTTCGAGACATTCTAGCAGTTCCTCTCTTTAAGAGGAACCAACTTTAGGCATATCTAGCAATTCTCCGATCACTTGTAAAATCTTCCTTGTCTCTTCATTTGTGGAACAGGCGTCCCGCCGGTGGTTCTTCGCGCCAAAAAAGCCGTAGCTTGCGGGGCGGGACACCATCGCCCGTTTCCCAAAAAGATTGCTATCTCTGTCAAAATAATAGTATAATGTCGCTGGCATCCAGACAACTGTTAAGCCAAAAATTCCTCGTTTTCGAGCGCGCGAAAATGCCGAAGCGCAAGAATTTGAGGTGTGGTGATTGTGCAAGTTCAATAATTAATATCTGGCGAGTGTACTAGGAATTAAAGGAGTTAATACTATGTCTGGCGATCGCCTGCAAAACATTGTTAACCGCTTGACAGATCGTCTAAAGCGTGACGTATTAATTGAAACATCCCTCTACGACATTCGAGAAGTTTTGCAGAGCGATCGCGCGGTGCTTTATCATTTTTACAAGCAGTGGCAAGGTCGAGTGACTTACGAGATGTTGAGTGCGATCGAACTCTCAATCTTGGGTTCAACAGGGCCAGACGAGTGTTTTAACGGCGAATACGCTGCTTTGTACGAAGCCGGCAGAGTTAGAGCAATTGCAGATATTGAAGTAGAACCAATTAACCCATGCCACCGAGATTTTCTGCGTAGCCTCAAAGTTCGCGCCAATTTAGTGGTGCCAATTTTAACGAACAAAGGACTGTGGGGGCTGTTAATTGCTCATCAGTGCAGCGGGCCCCGCATTTGGTCGCGATCGGACATTGAATTCATGCAGCAACAAGCACAATATATGGCAATGTCTCCGACAATTCAAGATAGTTAATCTTTCATCCAAAATCCCGCTTTGTGACAGTTGGGGTGCATTGTCTGTGCAATGGAAAATTACCAACTAACCAAAATATGGTGTTCTATTGTTAGGCGGAGGTTTGTAGCGACTCATAGGGCTGGATGAGAATCTCAGCGGGAATTCCTAACTCTTGATTCAGCTTCCGAATCATTTCCAGAGTCAAGGATCGTTTGCGAGATAATATCTCAGAAACTTTAACTCGACTGCCAATACATTGTTCCAAATCGCTACCAGACCATCCGCGAGCCTCCATGTAGTATTGAATGGCTGCAATTGGATCGGGTATTGCGATCGGAAAGTGTGCCTTCTCGTAAGCTTCTACTAGGGTACTGAGCACATCTAGGCGATCAGAGTCAGGTGTATTAGGAGGTGCATTAAACAGCAACTCAACCTCTCGAAGGGCATCCTGATAGTCAGTTTGGGTTCTAATTGGACGTATTTCCATATATCAATTTGTGTTTAGATTGTTTCTGCATCTACCTTGTCATACTCGGCATGAGTGCCAATAAAGCGGATAAAAATAATGCCGATGTCATAACGAATGGCAACAATCAGCCGATAGGAATTGCCTTTGATGTTAAACACAACACGATTGTTGGCAAGGATGCTGGCATTACGATGAGCGGACTTAACATCGACTGGACTCTGCCAATCGGCGTGAGACGCTTCGTAGTACCAAGTTTTTAGTGCTTCTGAGGCATCTGGATGAGTTTCCCAGAAGTTTCGCAAGGTGCTGCGGGACAAAATACGCATAGAACTTTGTGACTGGAACTCCCGAAACACGAGACAATGGAAATATCGGTTCTGCCATTCTCATAGGGCAAAGAATAACCTGCTATCTCATCATTTTACCACAGAATCTTTGTCTCTAGGAATAGTTGGTGGCAAGGAGTTTTCGGATGCTGGGGGAGCGAAACCCAAGAATGATATCTTGAGGAGACACGCCACGTTGAATCAGTTCTCGATCGATGTAGATTTCGGTACTGTTGTGTTGAATCCAGATTTGATTTTCGATGATATCAAGCTGCATGGCACACCCATAGATGCGATATTCGTCGCGCCATTCGTTGTGCATAACGAGGTATCGATCGCGGGCGATATCGAATATTAGCTGAGCATTTGCGTCATTTTTAGAAAAGTCTTCGAGAAAGTCACAAACAATTTTGCGGTATTCGTTTAGTCTATCCATTGGTCGATCGCCTCACGAGTTGGATTGTAAATAATTAGTCGGATTTCATAACGTTCAATGACAGTTTTTGCAGGTTCAAATCTGAGAAACATTTGGTAGGTATCGGTGGGCACTGCCAGATACAGGACACGTTCTGGTTCGCTAGAGACTTGGATGGCAATGCGATAGTTGAGGAACTGACCGAGGGCGGTGTGGAATTCAGAAATGGTGGAGCCACCTGCGAAACTTTTGACTTCTACAGCTATTTTACGTCCTTCTTTTTCAGCGGCGATCGCTTCTTCGGCTGCAAGATCGATGTAGACATCAGCAAAACCATAGCGTAACTGGTAGGGATCGTGGGTAATCTTCCAGCCATCTTTTTGTAGGGCGATTTTGACTGTATTGTGGAAGAGAGCCTTTGCCATTTTTAGATTGTACCCAAGGATTGACATTGGGCACTATTAGTACATATTATACCAGAATTTTACGCACGAATAACTGTAACCGATTGCCCCCTTAGAGTAGTATTAATTTCAGTTGTAAGGTGCGTCAGATATTGTAACTCTCAATAATCGTTATAAAAGCTCACCTGACGCACCCTACAATTGGATTTTAGTATGCCAATTGCATAATAATTCCTGTTAGTATTAACTAACGGCTACAGCCTCCCCTAAAGGATGCTGCTGCAAAACCGCTTGCAAATACTTCCCAGTATAAGACCTCTGATTTGCCGCCACATCCTCCGGCGTCCCCGCCACAATAATCTCGCCCCCCTTATCTCCCCCTTCAGGCCCCAAATCGATCGCCCAATCGCAACACCGAATCACATCTAAATTGTGTTCGATTACCAAAATTGAATTACCCTTATCCACCAATCTTTGCAGCACATTTAACAAGTGGTGAACATCATAAAACGACAAACCAGTCGTCGGTTCATCGATTAAATAAAGCGTCTTCCCAGTAGCGCGGCGCGACAGTTCCGTTGCCAATTTTACCCGCTGCGCTTCGCCCCCAGAAAGCGTCGGCGCCGGCTGTCCCAACTGAATGTAACCCAAACCAACATCAACCAAAGTTTGCAGTCTGGCGCCCGCCCTGGGAATATTTTTAAACATCTCCAAAGATTCCTCTACGGTCATGTTCAAAACATCAGAAATCGACTTGCCTTTGTACTTAACTTGCAGCGTTTCTCGGTTGTAGCGCGCACCCTTGCAAACCTCGCACTGCACGTAAACATCCGGCAGAAAATTCATCGAAATCACGTTCACACCTTGGCCACCGCAAGCTTCGCACCTTCCTCCTTTGACGTTAAAAGAAAACTGCCCTGCTTTGTAACCTCTGGCTTTCGCTTCAATGCTTTCGGCAAACAAATCGCGAATCACATCAAAGACTCCCGTGTAAGTAGCGGGATTAGAGCGCGGAGTACGACCGATGGGAGATTGGTCAATTACAATTACCTTATCAACCACATCCTCTAGAGAGCGTTCCCCCTTCGTTTTGAGGGCGTCCATATCGGGTGGCAAAGGCACTTTTTTGGTGATATAGTGTTGCAGCGACGGGTACAGCAATTCATTGATTAAAGTGGATTTTCCTGAACCGGAAACCCCCGTCACGCAGACGAGTTTTCCCAGCGGAATTTCCACATCAATATTTTTTAAATTGTTGCGCCTCGCATTTGTAATTGAAAGAGCTTTGCCGTTGCCTTTTCTCCTTTCATTAGGGGTTTCAATTACTCGCTTTCCAGACAAATAAGCCCCGGTCAAAGATTCCTCTGCCGTTAGCAAATTTTCTAAACTTCCTTGCGATATAATTTTGCCACCGTGAACGCCAGCGCCGGGCCCGATATCGACAATGTGATCGGCCGCTCGCATGGTTTCTTCATCGTGTTCTACGACAATCAAAGTATTGCCTAAATCGCGCAATTTTGTTAAGGTTTGCAGTAGGCGAAAGTTGTCTCTTTGGTGCAGTCCGATGCTCGGTTCGTCCAAAACGTAGAGAACACCAGTCAAACCAGAACCGATTTGAGTCGCCAGCCGAATTCGCTGGGCTTCTCCGCCAGAAAGCGTCATTGCTGCGCGGTCTAAAGTCAGGTAATCTAACCCGACATCGAGCAAAAATTGCAGCCTTGCTTTGATTTCTCTCAGGGCTAAATCGGATATTTGGAATTGCCGATCGCTCAATCCCAAATTATTTACTCGTTCGCGGCATTCACGAATTGAAATACTGGTTAAATCCACAATTCCGTACTGTCCCAACCGCACCGAAAGCGCCTCGGGTTTCAAACGTTTGCCGTGACAAACCTCGCAAGAGCGATCGACCCGATACTGTTCCAACTTCTGCTTGATCAAATCAGAACCAGTATCGTCGTACTGGCGCTGCAACATGGAAATTACGCCATTAAAATCTCTCCTCAAATCAGTGCTGCCGTCGCGCTTTTTACTTTCTGCGGTGCGCTTTTGCTCATTGCCGTACAAAATTACCCGCTGATGTTCGGGTTTTAATCGATACCAAGGAGTGTCGATATCAAACCCGCAAGTATCAGCAATACTGCAAAGCAAAGAGAGATAATAGGAATTATCTTTGTCTGACCAAGGCGCGATCGCACAATAAAGAGGCGCTTTCTCGTCGGGAACTACCAACTCCGGCGCAAAAGTCCGCAAACTCCCCAAACCGTGGCAGTTTTGGCACGCGCCATACGGCGAATTAAAAGAAAATAACCTGGGTGAAAGTTCCTCCATTACTGCGCCGTGTTCGGGACAAGCAAAGTTTTCAGAAAATACGATCGGCCCCTGTGGTTCGGAATTTTCATCACTCGGTAACTCTTCAATTATCGCAATCCCCTCAGAATGGCGCAAACAAGTTGCCAGAGAATCAACTAAACGTTCTTCTAAACCGGGTTTTTTAATTAACCGATCGACAACTATCTCGATATTGTGCGTATGATTTTTATCTAATTCGATATTTTCCGAAAGTTCTAAAATTTCTCCGTTAACTTTGACGCGAATAAATCCTTCTGCAGCTAAACTCGACAATAATTTGCGGTGAGTGCCTTTTTTTCCGCGCACAACTGGTGCCAGAAGGTGAAAGCGAGTGCCGTCTGGAAGTGCCATGACTCGATCGCACATTTCATCAATTGTCTGCGGCGCAATGCAGCGATCGCAAATCGGACAGTGCGGTTCGCCGGCTCTGCCGTAGAGCAATCTGAGATAATCGTAAATTTCTGTAACAGTGCCAACAGTCGATCGCGGGTTATGAGAAGTTGACTTTTGGTCGATCGAAATAGCCGGACTCAAGCCTTCGATGGCGTCCACATCGGGTTTGTCCAACTGTCCCAAAAACTGGCGCGCGTAGGCGCTGAGAGACTCCACGTAGCGGCGCTGTCCCTCGGCAAAAATTGTATCGAAAGCCAGGGAAGACTTACCAGAACCGGAGACGCCAGTAAAAACGATCAGTCGATCGCGCGGCAGTTCTAGATCGATATTTTTCAGGTTGTGCTGTCTCGCACCGCGAACCCGAATCGTATTTTGGTTGTTAGAGTGAGCATTCGTCACATTATGCCCGTTGCGGGATGCACTTGGCTGGCTGTTTGAGGTTTCGGCGCGTTGGGACATGAGAGTAGTGCAAAACAGTGCTTAACCATCTTAGCGCTGCAGATCGAATAGCTGGCATCCAAACTCAAGAATATCAAAGAATTGTCAAATAAGTTTCCGTCGGCCCGTCGGGCAAAACTTTCAATCTTTGATGCTTCAAATCCACTTCAATTCCCAGCGCTTCCATGGGAATCACGCCTAAAAGTGGCGTTTTCCCCTCCGGCAATTCCAAACACTCAAAAGTCCCTTCGCGCCCGCACAGAGAAATCGAAGCATCCCGAAAAATCCTCGCCTCACTAATACCGGTGGCTGTTTCCACAACTACTTGCTTGAGGATTTTCAAACCCAGTCTGGCAATGACATCTTTAGGCAAACACAAAGTTGTCGCGCCCGTATCCACCAAAACATTTTCTAGAGTAACAGACCTGACTTGCTCGATTGGAATCAGACCATCTTCTGCTTTAGCTTCATCAATCCGATTCGTAATTACTAGGGTTGTGATAACTTTTCCCATTGGGGTTGCCGTAGTTGTTTCCATTACGTTCAAATTATCATAAATTGCTGCTTTAATTATAGCGCACATATTTCCACAGATTGTAGGGCGATGCACTCCCCATTCTGCACCGCCACCTAACGAATAGCTCTGCCTCAATTATCAAATTATTGCACGCCAATCAACTTGTGAGTTTGCAAAGATAGCCTGTAACTCGGATTTTGTTTCAACAATTCCAAAATAATGGGAATCGCTGAATCTTTAGAGTTCCATTCTGGTTGCAAGAAAACCGGAATATTCACATTGTTTTCCAAATGCTTGTGATAAAATTCAACTTCTTCGCCAGTGCTAATCACCAACTTAATTTCATTAGCTCTAGTCCAAAAAAGCTCTTGCACCGGATATTTAGGATTGACGTGTTCCTTCGGAGAAAGAGTAATCCAAGCCTGCGGGGAAACATCCTGCCAGCAAGCGCCCGAAGTTTCAATACTCACCTGCTTGTCAGCTTGTAACAAAGCTTCAACTAACTCAGGTAAATCGCGGTGAATGAAAGGTTCGCCGCCAGTAATGACCACCCTCGGAGACTGCAATTGAGCGAGCAATTGTGCGATCGACTGCGGCACAGACGGCAAACCTTTGCCCCCATTGGCATAACCGGTGTCGCACCAAGGACACCGCACAGGGCAACCGGCCAATCTAATAAAATCAACTAAAGTCCCCGTCCAGTAACCTTCGCCTTGAACAGTACACTGAAAAGTTTCGTGAATTGGTAATTTGACCTGTAAGTTAGACACCCGAAGTTACGCCTCTGATTAACTAAAAAATACATCATTCTGTAGAGTGCACCCAGCGCACCTTAGTCTATACTTTTGAGTTTCTAGGGTGCGCCCAGCCCACCTTGGTCTGTATATAAAACTAACTTGTATATTCTTGAATAATTAGCAGTTTGTGGCAATTTAAAAATGCACCGCAAACCGCAAACAACTCTTTAATTATGCTGTTCAGGTTCCATCATAGTAGCCCAACGGCGTTTCAGAGCCAAAGTCAGTCCGTCAGCAATGGGGACAACACTGAGAGTAACTCTGGGATCGTTACGCAATTTGTCGTTAAAAGTACGAATGGCGGTGGTGCTTTCGTCTTGTACTTGAGGATCAGCAACTCGTCCTGACCACAGAACATTGTCAATTACAATTAAACCGCCATTGCGTACAAGTTGCAGCGATCGCTCAAAATAAGCCTCATAATTTTCTTTATCGGCGTCGATGAAGGCAAAATCAAAGGTTCCAGCTTGTCCCTCGGCTATTAGTTTGTCGAGAGTATTTATTGCTGGGCCCAACTGCAAAGAAATCTTATTAGCAACGCCCGCAGCTTCCCAATAGCGTCGTGCGATCGCAGTATATTCCTCGCTGACATCGCAGGCAATAATTTGACCGTTAGGAGGCAGTGCTAAAGCTACGCACAGCGCGCTATAACCAGTAAAAACGCCAATTTCTAAGGTTTTGGTCGCTCCCATAAGCTGCACCATGAGCTCCATAAACTGACCTTGTTCGGGAGCAATCTGCATCATACCCATAGGATGCTTAGCAGTTTCTTCCCGTAGTGAAGCGAGAATATCGGGTTCCCGCAGAGAAATAGATAACAGATAATCGTAAAGTTGATTTTCTAAGCCAAGAGTTGAGTTCGCCATAGGTTTGTCCTTGCTGCTGACTTTTGATTGGAGATTGTAGACGCGCCGTTAATGGGAATCGGAGACTGTAGAGTTAATTTTGGCACCTATTTTGCTGTGGCTGATGACAGGTTGCAGTAGCAGTGTCTCGGTTAAAGAGAGGGAACTTGCAAAACGCGCGATCTACTTCCAAATCAGTTTATCTCAGCTACAGGTGATTTAGCAGCTCTGGAAAATAAAAATCGATAGAGGGGAGCGTTTTGAGATTCCTGCTTTTCTAGCACCGCGTAACGCCGTTAGTGATACCAGTTCAAAAAATGAATGCAACTGTATACAATCTGCAAACCCATACATAATCAGCCATTCCCCATCTCAAATCTCAAATATCAAATGGTATGAGTAGGGGAGAATGTGACTTCATCCTGATTACTAACTAGATGAACTGCGAAAAACATAAGTATGTCATTGCCAGTGAAATGAAGCAATCCCAGAGGTTGTGATTCGTTTACATTTTGTTACATTGTCAAGTTTGTTTGTGCCACTCTACTTAATCGCCACTGAGTAATTATTGAGGGCTTAGGCACTCCCAAACAAACCAACCGTTTCCTTTAACTATTATGGATGGGTTCAAGCCCGTGTATGTTCATGGAACAAACCAGGCGTCTGGAAACCCTTGTCTCCCGGAGTATGACTAATCACTAATAAACTGGGTTCAAGAGGACGATTTCTTAACTGTCACACCTTATGAATCCATACCTAAACAATCTATCCCAAATCTCAACTACCTTCCACGATTGAGGTAGAGCAAGTATTTGTGGGAAAAAACAGGTTTATCGCAACCCTTTTCCAGCACTTTTACTCATAACTAATGAACCGGGATTAATAGGACGCTCACTTAACTGTCACAGTTTATTACTCCAGACCTAAACCACCTACCCACAATCAAAACAACATTCTACCAAGGCGATCGCTATGTATTACACTTTCGCAGGTTTTGGTGCCGTCACAGGCATATTTTTGCTGCTAGTTTTTGCTATTTTGCAATGGCTGCACGTCTCCGCCGGCAGTTTTATTGATTGGGTAATTGCCATTGCTATTTTTGAATGGCTGTTGCTGATAGTTACAGTTCCCTGGAATATCCATTTTGAAGCTAAAGAAGTTTTAGCGCAAGCCGCAGAATCGACTAAAAAAAACATTGCTGTCGATCAGGAACAAGTCAAATACGTTACTGTATTAGTTAGCCGATCGCTCTTTGTGGCGATCGCACTTCACCTGTTTAGCGCGATCGCACTTTACGCCCTAGCCGCCGCCGGAATTAGTGCTATTGGCTATCTCAGTTCCGCTGCTGCACTGCTGTTAACTGTACTGCGTCCAGCTATCCGAGGTTATCAGTATTTAGCCCAGCGGCTGACAACTATCCGTAGCCAATTTTTGTACCCCCGCGAAGATATTGTCGAACTCCGCAGCCGCTTTGCAAAGTTAGAATCTACAGTTATAGATTTGACCAATCAATTAAGTTCAGACAATCCGAATTCGTGGGTGGCTGTCCAAAATCGGGAACGAGAAGCTATCAGAAGAGAATTAACTACTGTATCCGCATCTCTACAATCTTTGCAAGCGACAAATCAGGCAGAACACACTAAACTCAGAAGAGATGCAGAAAGTGCGATCGCCCAACTCACCGATGACGGACAATTTCTCAACCACGTCCGCGAAATCATCCGCTTCTATAAAGAAGCATAAAAGAAGTCATTAGTGATTAGTCATTAGTGATTAGCCATTAGTCATTAGTGATTAGTCATTAGTCCTTCTCCCCATTACCACTTCTCAACTTGCAATTTCCTATTATCTACCTTTAGATAGATGTCAAATCCTCGCCCCTCCTAAAATCCTTAAGGAAGAGGGAATTTTATCAGTCTTGAGGAAGACTCAATAAATGTATTTTTAATATAGTAAGCGCCCTGACGGTTAGGACGTTTTTAATGCTGAAACCCTTGCACAAGATTGCTTTTTCCTTCTCTCCTAGATAACTAAAACCTTATTCTTTCTTGCTTCTTCCTTCAATATCTGCTATAACCGCAACTTCTCGCAAACTATAACCAAAGATAGTTTGTTAATGAGTTAGCTTACACTTAATATTTAAACATAAGCCAAAGACCTTTTTGAAAAGATAACCCAGGAATAAATCATGACTAATCGCCAACCAATACCCCCCAAAGAAGAAGTTAGCAAATCAACACCGGCCGACGAACAAATCGAAGGCAATATGGAAGCCCCCCACTACGACAGGGGCATTACTCCTGCTGAGACAGCAGCGCGGCAAGACCGGGAAGGCGCTAATTTCATGCACACAACCACCGAAGGGAAGCAGAAAAGTGCAAAAACTGATGACCAAACCGATGACGAAAGCATTCACACTACAGATGGTTATACAGTAGACAAAGAAGGTCTGGTTAACAATTACGCGATCGAACCGGAAATGTACATCAACGAACCGGGCGATTTGAGAGCAAAAGAAGAAGCCGAAGCCCAAGAACGCGCTCGAATTCTCGCAGAAGTCAAAGATAAAAAAGGCGAGGAAGGAAAACTGACCACGGAAGCAGACACCCGTGGCAAAGGGCCGGGCATTATCTAGATTGTGTGGTTGGTAGTTGCGTTTCAGCGCGCGAAATTGCAACTGCGAAGCAAAGGGGCGGGTTTTTATAGTTCCGGCAGTTATCGATGGATATTTCCGGTAAAACTCGCCTCTATTTTTTTTTGCACCTCTGTTTTTTGAGTTGAGAGGTTACATTGTACATCTCTCAATTACCGTATCAATCGGCAAGTTTTCAGACCCAGCTCAAAAAAGCCTTAAAATTCCTCAAGCTTTAACATTTTCCCTCAGCCAATTAAACTTAGCCTCAGCTAGCGCCAAATTTTCCAGGACGTTAGGATTGATATCCTCTCGTTCAAATTCTGGTTGATCTAATTCAATATTGCGACCGTATTCTATATGTCTGATCGTACCGCGCATCCTGTCTGCCAGACACAATGAAATTCCATAATAAAACCGCGAAGCAAAGCCCATATCTTGTTGAAGTTTGATTACTAACTGCCGCCTAGGAATTGCTAGCAAGTGAGTTTCTTCGATCGCCTTCACCGTTGCCAAAGGAGGACGAGCGTCAATGAAAGAGACTTCTCCCACCAATTCTCCAGTGGCTATTTTAGCGAGTTCTCTAGTCCGCTCAGCCTCGATCAAAACGCTCAAACTTCCATCTAAAACAATGTAGAGCGCATCTATCTGTCTCCCTTCATGGATCAAAATCCCGCCCGGATCTAGAACTTCCTTTTTGCCTTTTTGGACGATCCAGTTGATATCGTCATTATTTAACTGGCTCAAAATAAAAAGTGCTTTTTTTCTGCTGCTGTCGGCCATAAGTTTTAGCTCTTGATCGCTTCTTCTTTATATAAAATTCAGAGGGCGCGCGATCGCAACTTCTTCCGAAGCAGTCCTCGCTTAATACAGTTTTTTTTATCTTCCCTAACTTCTTGGCAAAACCCCTATCGGGCAGGCTTTGCCAATAGCAGATGAATCACGCTGAATCATGATCTCTCAATACTAGCATTTGTTAAACAATCTTTTTTAACTCGATCGACCTCAAAAAACTCGTGTAAAATTCGCGTCTCAAAAGCAATTGGGTTCACCCGCCCAGCTTTGCTGCGGGATGGGGCGCGGCAGACAATGCTCCGCGCCCAGTCTTGCTCACTAAATCGATCGCAAATCAGGATAGCCCGCCAACATATCGTCAGCAGTCAGAGTGTCCCCGTTCGCTTGAGGAGTCCACAGCACCTCAACCGCCAGCAACTGCTCGCTCGATACTCCCCCAATCTGACGCAAAGCTTGGCGCAAATCTTCAGAGTTTTTCACTGCTGGCAATTGCAATTTACCTTGAGTACCGACAATCACCGTCACCACAATAAATTCCCCGGGATCTGAATTCAAATCAGAAGCAACCAGCGCACCATCTTCCTGCAAACCTGGCAGGATATTGCTGCTGCCTGCTTGCCGGAGCTGATTGTTATAATTCGAGAGCGTTTCTTCAGTAAATTTACTGCGTTCTGCCAAAGAAAATTGGTTAAATTTAGCTTCGGCTGCTTCCAAGCGAGTTTGCACAGATTCAGCGCCCGCGTAAACCCAGTATTCAGGATGCCGCAGCAGCGCCAGAGTAGATTCTTGCACCACTTGAGCGCGACCGGCCGCTGTATCGGTATCCGCTTTGCGGGCTAGAGTGTCGAGTTCGGCTTGCAAACCGCGGGCCTCTGCTAGCAAACCAACTTGCAAGCGGCCGACAGATACGGTGGTAGTGGGGGCGCTGTTGCCGAGTTCGTCAGTTGATCCCCCAGCGCGGCGGAAGCTTTGGACAAGGAAATTAGCGATCGAAATAAAAATCAAAATCGAGAACAGGCCGCCAAACCCGCCCCCAAAGCCAAAAAACGGCAGCAAGAACGGGAAACCGAAGCCACCTCCGAAGCCACGGCCCGGATAGTAGCCCCCTCCCGACGGCGCGTAAGTGCGACTAGGAGACGAGTAACTGCGCGCCGGAGCTCTAAAAGAGCCGCCGCCGATGCGTCCTCCGCTGCGGGCCGCCAGAGCTCCGTCAGCGTTACCGAGGGCTAGCGTCAGTACCAGACCGATCGCAAATAGTGATTTCAAAAGCGGTTTCATCTTTGAAATTAGTTGCTTGTACATAAGACCGTTACTATTCGATACATTTATAATTTACAGTCTATCCTCGCTTCTGGGCAGCCTGGTTATAGGTATGAAGCCAGCGAGATATCCGTACCAACCGATCCCACAAGCAGCGTTAGGGCTGAGTCTGGGAACGGGAAAGGCTAGAAATGACTTGCATTCCTGACTACGAACCATGGACATCGCGGGTTTTACAGAAGTTTACTTAAGTCCAGGGCGATCGGCCAACAATAAGCTCTAGACTTTTAAAGAAGCGCCACGAGTCCTAGAAAACAGGGCTTTATCTACCGTAAAAAAAACATTATGTTTCCAACTCACCGCCCCCGCCGCCTCCGCAACCATCCCCAACTCCGCCGGATGGTACGCGAAAATATCTTGACAACCAGCGATTTAATTTACCCCCTATTTGCCGTACCGGGGGAAGCTTTTGCTAAAGAAGTCACATCAATGCCGGGAGTTTACCAGCTATCGGTAGACAAAATAGTAGAAGAAGCAAAAGAAGTCTACGACCTCGGCATTCCCGCTATTATTTTATTCGGCATTCCGGCAGATAAAGACACAGATGCTACCGGTGCTTGGCACGACTGTGGCATCGTCCAAAAAGCGACGGAAGCAGTGAAAAAAGCCGTACCAGATTTAATCGTCATGGTCGATACTTGTCTGTGCGAATATACCAGTCACGGTCACTGCGGCTATTTGGAAGTCGGAGATTTAAGCGGCCGCGTCTTGAACGATCCGACACTAGAATTGCTCAAGAAAACCGCCGTTGCTCAAGCTAAAGCAGGTGCAGATATTATCGCACCTTCGGGAATGATGGACGGTTTTGTCGGAGCAATTCGCGAAGGATTGGACAGTGCTGGATTTGAAGATATTCCCATCATGTCTTACGCGGCAAAATACGCCTCAGCTTATTATGGCCCGTTCCGAGATGCTGCAGATTCTGCTCCGCAATTTGGCGATCGGCGCACCTATCAAATGGACCCCGGAAACGGGCGCGAAGCTCTGAAAGAAATTGCTCTCGACATTGCCGAAGGCGCAGATATGCTCATGGTTAAACCCGCTTTAGCTTACATGGACATCATCTGGCGCGTGAAGGAAGCAACTAATCTGCCAGTCGCCGCTTACAACGTTTCTGGGGAATATGCGATGGTGAAAGCCGCCGCCCTCAACGGTTGGATAGACGAAGAAAGAGTAGTGATGGAAACTTTGACAGGATTCAAGCGTGCTGGTTGTGATTTGATTTTGACTTATCACGCCAAAGACGCCGCCCGCTGGCTGCAAAACTGATTCACTCGATTTGAGAGGTGAGATTTGACTCCACAGCAAAATCTTCGGGTGTTTTCGTGGAGTCAATACCTCTCTCGATAGGTGATTTTTGAGCAATTAGGCAAGACACTAGCTATAGCTTACGCTTACCGATAAACGACGCCTCGAAACCGGGTTTTTATAGTTTCGGTGGGCTGTAACGAAATAGACGTGAGAAAAAACCCGGTTTCTGTGTAGACAAACTCCAAACTCCAAAAAGATCAGTCATTCTCATCTAAAATCTCAAATCTCACATCTCAAATGGTATGAGTTATAAGTTGGTAATTTTGACTCAAAGACTTTTTTAAAAAAATTACCCCAAAAAGTATTAATAATCACCGAAATTAGTTAGAAAATATGTATAACTAAAAATAGTTTTGTAAATTGGGAATTAAATCATTGATTGTTCTCAAGCAAAATCAACTTTCACTCCTGTAAAACAGTAAAAGTAACACACTTTAGATACAACTTGAAGGCAGATTGAGCATGACATCAACGACTAGGGATTCCAGTCACATTCAATTTTGTATAGGTCGCGATCGCGCCGACATCGCACAGATCCAAGAACTATTTAAAGCCGCCGCCTTTTGGGCGAGGGCACGCAAGATAGAAGATTGGGAAATTGCGATCGCCAACAGCGAACCAGTTGTTACGGTTTGGGACGGCTCACGGGCGATCGGCTTTGCCAGAGCCACCTCAGATGGGATCTATCGAGCCACCATCTGGGATGTCGCCATTCACCCGGATTACCAAGGTGCAGGACTCGGCCGCAAATTAGTGCAAACCGTCTTGAGTCACCCTCGAATGTGCCGAGTAGAGCGAGTTTACCTGATGACAACTTACAAACAAAGCTTCTATGAGCGCATCGGTTTTCAGCAAAACGCTAGCACCACCATGGTACTTGAAAATCAGCTTCTCGAAGAGAATCTCGAATTAGAAATTAGCAACGGCGAATTGCTAACTGCTAATTGTTAAATAATCACCCGATTGGCATCAAAATCTATAATATGTAGGGTGCGGAAGGGCGCACCTTACTCCCTATAAATAATTTCCTTCTTTCATCTTCCATTTTCCCGACCTCCGTTAAATCCGTTGCCTTATTCCCGACCTGCGTTACATCCCGTAGATTGCTCGTGGCCGAACTTCCTTCATCACAAAGTTGCCAAAGGAATAGAACACTGAGTCCGGTTAAAATTGCACTCTTCGGACTCAGAAGGCACGGCCAGAACCTCCAACTTTCCGCTCATCAAACTTAAAAGAGTCTGATTCATCAATAACCTCATTCCAGAAGACACCTGAGAATTATCACTGTTCTTAGTAGCATCACACTCCAAATCGTGCTTCAGCAAATCCCAAGACTCGCTCCAAGCACTCACTGAACGCTGATCGTCCACCCAAATGTGAACGCATCCAGATTCCGGCGAAGCATGGGCAGAAACAGAAATACTTCCCTCTTCCATCTGAGCAACAGCAGTATCTACTAAATTGACTAAAACTTGCCTAAACCTCGGCAAATCGACCAATACATAAATTCCCGGATCTGGCGGCAATATCTCCAAACGAATGCCGCGATTAGCAGCTTGCAAGTAAGTTAAATCATCAACCTCGTCAAAAACCTTAGCTAACTGAATCGGCTCAATATCCATCCTGTCAGTGCCGTGTTCAGTTTTAGCAACCGAGATAATTTCATCTATTAATTTCACCAGCTTGAGTGCCGCGACGTGAGCTTGCTCGACAAACTCTCGTTCCTCAGCAGGATCGTCGCACAAATCCGAGAGAATTAATTGCAGCGTACCAATCATAGTGCTCAGGGGCGATCGCAACTCGTGAGAAGTTCGAGCCAAAAAACCCGCCTTAAATTGGCTCATCTCCGATGCCATCTGATAAGCCAATTGAGTTTGCTTAAGTTGGTCGGAAAGGGCATCAAACTTCTCTAAGTGAATTTCTTGAGGAGGAGGTGGCACTTTGGGTGCAGGTTCGGGCTGTTGCAAGCTTTTTTGCCGCCGACGCCAAATCAAACTGCTTCCCAAACCCAGCCCCAGTCCCATACCTAAATATATCAAGTCGCTCCAGCCGATCGGCGCCATATTGCTTTGCCTTGGAGTTTAGCTTTTAGCATTCTAACTCGATCGCGCCTTGTCGCAATATTTCCCAATCGCTGCCAGTCCATTTAGCCACAGTGGAAGGCAAACTCGAAGCTGTTGTCGCTGTTGCTAATTCAGAAGGCACTAATGTCAAGACTTCGGGAAACACAGCCTCAATTTCTGTCACAGACTCCAGAGGCGGCTGGCCGGATAAATTAGCACTGGTAGTAGCCAAAGGGCCTGTCTGCTCTAGAATCTTTAGGGCAAGGGGAAGGTTAGGCACTCGTACTCCGATTGTAGTTGGGTCGATGGGATTGAGAGCCGCCGGAACTTTTGGCGAAGCCGGCAGCACCAAAGTTAACGCCCCCGGCCAATAGGAGTCGGCTACTTGCTGCCACAATTTTAACTCTGCCGGACTTCCCTGCACGTAAGCCCACAAAGCCTGGGCCGATGCTGCCATCAAAATCAGCGGTTTGTCTTGACTGCGGCGTTTAGCTGCAAAAATCAGCTCGGAGCGATCGGGACGCGCAGCCAAAGCGGGTACAGTATCTGTAGGAAAACTGACGATATGATTACCAGAAATGGCCCCTTGAACTAGGGCATCGATTGCAACTTGTGTCATGACATTTTAGATTTAAAATTTTAGAATTGCGGCATATTCTTGAAACCTAAAGACGGTAGGCTAAGGCAAAGCGATCGATTCCTGCTAAATCCGAAAATATCTGAACTTCACCGTAACTCCCGTGACTTTGCAGCATATCAGCTACCGCCGTTTCTTGTCCCGCCATCATCTCCACCAGCCAAACTCCCCCGGATTCTAAATAATCGGGAGCCGTTTCTACCAAATGCCGGATACACTCTAACCCGTCCCAACCGCCGTCTAAGGCCAGATGAGGTTCGTGCTTCAAAACTTCCGGTTCCAGAGTCAGCACCGTGCTGCTGGGAATGTAAGGGGGGTTAGACACCATGCCGCTGACTTGACCTTTGAGAAATTCTAGCGGTTCCAACCACGAACCTTGATAAAAATTAATTCGCGATTCAAAGCCCAAATTCTCAGCATTCATTCGAGCCACTGCCAAAGCTTCCGAACTGCAATCTACTGCATAAACCGTAGCATTTGTCAACGCAGAAGCCAAGCCGATCGCGATCACCCCGCTGCCCGTCCCCAAATCCACCCAATGCGATTGGGGATTAACTGAATAGCTTTTAACAGCTTCCACAGCCAAATCGATCAGCAATTCCGTTTCAGGACGCGGAATTAGCACCGCCGGCGTTACTTTGAGCGAAAATTGCCGCCAATGTGCAACTCCCGTTAAATACTGGACCGGCACCCGTTCTTGCAAGCGCCGCTGCCACAATTGAGCAAGTTCAGATAAAGACAACTTTAATTCTATTTTTGGCAAATCTTTAAACGACTCCAAACGCAGAGCCAACCTATCCAAACCAGCCAGCTCTTTCAGCAGCCAGTCGATTTCTGCTAGGGGAATGTCAGAGGATCTCGCCTCGGTTTTAGCTTGATTCGCCCATTCCCAAAGCTCTAAACCAGAAACAAACATAAGACTTTGTAATAATTGCTAATTGCTAATTGCTAATTGTTAATTGCTAATTGCTAATTCGTAAATAGTAGGTTGAGTCGAGAAACCCAACCTACTAATTAATGACTGATAACTGATGACTGATGACTGCTGGCTAACTATTAGCGAGCGGGTCGAGCTGGAGCCGGAGCTGGAGCCGGCCGAGCTGGAGCCGGAGCTGGAGCCGGAGAGGCAGGAGCCGGCCGAGTTTGATTCGGAGCAACCTGTGGATTTTGGCCCGCACCGGCAGGTTGGAGCGATCGCACAAATTCCAGCGACTCCCGCGACGGAATCAAAATCATTTGGGTCAAAAACGGGTCGTTCTCAGTACGCAAAGCTTCCAAAACGCTCTCCAAGTTCACCACCTCAATCTTAATTGTGGCTGTCACGTTGGGCTGCTGCTGCTTAAAACGATCGACCATTCCCTGCAAATCCTCCTTGTTAAAAAACAAGGGAATCACCTCTTGCTGACCCCGCTGAATCGTCAAATAACCATTTTCTGCGCCCCCTCTTGCCAAAAATAGAGGTACACCGTTGAACTCGTTAACTTGTTGACCAGTCTGCTGAAGTACAGTTTTAGCCGACTGCACCTGCTGCGGAGCCGGAACGAAAGCAAATTGCACTTCCTCCGGCTTGCCTTTATTTGCTTGAGTGAGCTGATAAATTTCGCCCAGGGATACTGGCATCACGCGCACCGAGGCTCCCAACTGAGGATTTCTGGTTTTCAGTTGATCGACAAAAGCTTGAGCATCTTTCTGGCTGATGAAAATTCCCGCCACGGAAGCATTACCAGTTTGACCCTCACCCTGCTTGGGAACAGAAGCGATCAGGGGCGCACCCTGAGCGTCTGTAATCGTAAATACTGGCACCGATCGCAATTTTTCCAAAATTTGCGGCTCCGGCAGTGCCAGTGCAGACATCTTGCCAATTGGGGAGGGGCCCAGCAGAGTGCTGCCGACAATTCCCAATATTGCGCCCAAACGAACTAATGATTTCATGTTTTTTCCATCAGGAGCGATCCTGAAACACATTAACGCAAAGACTGGCGACTTAACACGATCAGCAAAAACTGCCTCAATTTGTTTTCATTTTGACGAAATGTAAACATCAGAGACAGTTCTGCTTCAATCTATTATTTAACATTGTGCGATCGGGATGACAGGATTTGAACCTGCGACATCCTGCTCCCAAAGCAGGCGCGCTACCAAGCTGCGCTACATCCCGGTGTTATAGTTAGCTAACCTCTAACTATTAACGCACAAAACCGCTTGCTTGTCAAGCTTTATTAAATATTTAGCTCTCGATGCAGCTAAGGCGAAGTTTTTTTTCAGGTTGTGCGGTTTGACCCCACCCAAAAACGGATACAAGCCCTAGACTCCTGTCGTGATCGGCTCACAATTTTAGACCCTAGTTCAATCTCCCAGATTCATCTGTGGAATAAATCTCAAATATCAAATAGTTCTTTCGACTGAGGGCGACTCGACTGAGGGCGACTTGACGGCTCGACTGAGTGCCGATCGTCTGAGCGATCGCCGAAGTCTCACGCCGCAGTCTCAAATCTCCAATTGACTGACAATACTTGCACGACTTCATAACGGCGCTGGTGCCGAGATACATCAAAGCCTAACTGACCACAGCGCACAGGTGCAGTTGGTGTTGTCAGCGTCAATATTGTATTGTATATCCTCAACAAATCAACGCCGACCTGCACCTCTGGGCTAATCTGGATACCAAAACATACCTTTAATCCCCTCTGGATCGGACATAAAGCCCAAATTGCGGTAAAAATCCACCACTTGAGGGTCAGCAAATAAGGTAATGTTGCTGATATCTTCACTGCGGAGTTTTTTAATGATGTATTTCATCAGCGCCTTGCCCATGCCTTTGCCCTGGTAGTCGGGATGAACTACCACATCCCAAAGCGTGGCATTAAAAGCATGGTCTGAAGTCGCTCTGGCGAAACCCACCAGCCGTCGCTGGCTGCCCCGCATCTCCCACATAGAGACGACTAGGAAGCTGTGCACAATAGCTTTTTTGACTTTACGCAGGGGACGGCGGGACCAACCCACTGCATTACAAAGTTCTTCGAGTTCGTAGAGGTCAATGTCCCGATCGCAACTGAAAAAGATGCGAGCGTTGCCGCTGGCGGGTTTGCGAAACGTTGGGGAAAGCGGATCGCCTAACCCAACAGCCACATCTTCCTCAAATTCCGCTGTTTGGGGTACAGAGGCAGACTCAGAACTACTAAATAAGTTTTTCCAAAAACCCATGCAGGCGCGGTTAAGGTAGTAGAAGTTGGACGACGAGAAAGAGAACCCGAAAGATAAATCCACTCCGATCGGCGTGGGATGAATTGCGGGTAGCCTCTTGAGGAACAGTTTACGGTACACTCATCTTACGCCGAAAACAGGGATTTGTCGTCCAACATTGAGTCTGCGCTTTTTTGATTCTTGATTCTCGTCAAGTTTCGTAGAACTGTTCTGCTAGCCAGTGCGCGGACAACCCGCTTTTAAGGTAAAATTTGTTGCCGAACCAGGACAGAGGCATTTTGGGAATTGCTTCTTTTGAGTGCCGCCGATCGCGCCGGAACTTATACCCTTGGTGGGAAATACCACTGGAATGGCGCAACGGTGACATTCTCGTGATAAGTTCTCAGACAGATTTGACTTTTGCTTTTAGTGAGAAGACGGGGACAATTTAAGTCGAATCGTCAAATCGAAAATCCCATTGCCATAAGGCATGGAAGAGTCAATACCTCGTATATCTCCCGCACCTTCTCCTCAATTATGGCTTCGGGTTTAAAACCATCTACACTAGAACTTCTCAAGCGCTTTAACCGAGCGTTTCCGCAGTTTTATGAGCAATTTGTCAGCAGCGAAATTCAGTTGCAAAACCTCAAATTAGCTTACCAGCTTTACAAAACTCGGCAAGCAGTCATCGAAATCAGAGCCGAAGGTAACAAAAGTGCCCTGCATTTTGCTTACCGGAACCAGTCTTTTCTATTGAGCGATATTTTTGGAGTCCTCGCAGCCTACGGACTGACGATTCACAGTCTGAGTCTGTACGGTCAAATTTACCCGCCGATGCTGGTATTTATCAAATTGGTCGTATCTCGCGGTGGCAAGGTATTGGCAGATAAAACAGCAGAAAACGTCTGTAGAGCCGTTCGAGAGGCATTGGCGGGACATTTTGAGGTTGAAGAGATGTTGGCGGTGGAATTTAATTTAGACGCGGGTTTGGAGGATGTGGCCACTGAATTCTACGTCGATCCAGTTTTCCACTTGCCAGCTTTGTTGATTGAAGCAGATAATCAACCTGGACTTTTTTACAAAGTTATGTATGCCATCTGGCAAGAGGATTTGTTGGTGGTAAATGCTAATTTGCTAGTTTGGCGGGGGCGAACTCGCCTGATTCTCTATTTGTTGGGGCCCAATGAAAGTTTAATTCCCGAGTATCTGGGGCAGAAAATCGCTGAGGGGGTGCGACAAAGATTGCTAGGCGAGCGATTTTAGGGCAAGCTGCCGATGCTCCCTAAATAACTAGATTGCTATAAGTAGACATTAGTTTGCAGAAGTTTTCCAGTGAGATAGGGTAAAAAGATCGGCAACATTGTTCGTACAAACGAGTCGAGATAGCGGTTCTCATAAACATGGGACACGCGGAAACGCTGTTGTCAAGCTTTTTAAGTTTAATGGCGTACTTTATCTACAAAATAACCGCCCTAATAGAAAAGATGTGCCAGACACATAGGGGAGTTTAACCAGCAATATAGCAATCCTTGCAGGAGTCGTAAATTTTTTACCCCACCCCAACCCTCCCCGAACCCGCTCGCTCGGGAGTAAGAAATTCACAAATGATGCGAGGATTGCTATATTCCTGAGTATTTTTAGTTCGTAAAATAAGCTCGCGGAACTACACGCAAAAGTCGCAAGTGTTCGCAAGAATTCCCTCCACAAAATTACGTATCGCCTCGCTCTAAACTAGATATAAGTAAGGCTAGCTAGCTATATTATTGATAGAGAAAACTATTGTTAAATCCTCATAATTTGGCTGGTTCAATAGTTGAATAGGGAAGGTAGGAATTTAATCTGTGACTCGACTACCAAAATATTTTTGATCTAAATTGATACTGAGATACCGAGGGTTTACGATTTCCAAATCGGCTAAAACTGGGGAAATTCTTGCCGCAAAATGCCCTTAAGAAATCGCGCTGATGTATGTCCCCATTGCGCTCATACAGCAGACATAAATTTGAATACTGCAAAAAACAGAGAACGTTGGTTTGAAGGAATATTTATTCTAGGGCGATCGGATAAAAGGGCACGCTATGCCAATATTGCCCGTGCAGTGGACAAAAATCTTGTAACGTCCGCTTAAGACCGCGCGTTGCAGCAGAAAGTAAGCGGTAAATCGATAAAGTTGAGTCTTTTTGACTTACTTATAGCGCTTCTTGGGTAGATGAGGTAAACAATTCAACTGAAAAAGCTTGAGAACACAGGGTTTCGGCTTACTGCATCTTTCTGAGAAAGGCTATACATAGGTTTACATAGGTCTTATGGAGCGGGTAGGATAAAAATATGGCAACAATCGACATCCTAGGGGTTCGGCACGCTTACGATTTGACGGCTCCGACTACAACTTCCCCGGTTCTGGTATTTGTCCACGGCTGGCTGTTAAGCCGCCACTACTGGCAACCTTTGACAGATCGCTTGGCATCAAACTATCAGTGCCTTACCTATGATTTGCGCGGGTTTGGCGATTCTCAATCGGACGGCGGCTATACCGGTCGTTCCAAACCGCTAAATTCCTGCTACACTCCCGCAGCATACGCTCGCGATTTGGAAATTTTACTGGAAAAACTCGATATATCTTCTGCTTGGCTGGTGGGACACTCTCTGGGCGGCACGATCGCTCTATGGGGAGCCAGCCAATTGTCCGATCGCATTAAAGGTGTCGTCTGTATCAATGCAGGCGGCGGCATCTATCTAAAGGAAGAATTCGAGCGGTTTCGAGCAGTCGGCAAGCAGCTAGTCAAAATGCGTCCCCGCTGGCTGTCTAACTTGCCGTTAGCAGATTTCGTGTTTGCCCGCGATTCTGTGGCCGGCTCGATCGGCCGCTCCTGGGGACGGCAGCGCTTGAGAGATTTCGTGGGAGCTCATCCAGAGGCAGCTTTGGGGGCTTTGTTGGACTCCACCACCGAAGCGGAGATTCACCTCTTGCCGCAAATAGTATCCCGACTCAAGCAGCCTGTTTATTTTATTGCCGGCACTAAAGACAAAATTATGGAACCCAAATACGTGCTGCATTTGGCTAGCTTTCACTGGATGTTCCAAGGTAGCGGCGAGAATGTCCTTCAGCTTCCAGATTGTGGCCATTTGGCAATGGTGGAACAGCCGGATGCAGTGGCTAATTACCTGCAAAATATTCTGAAAGAACACACTTAAAGGGAATTGGGCAAAGCAAAGCCGAGGAATGGGCCATTGGGCAGAGATACGATTGGGGGAAGCGAAGCTCCCAAATTGAAAGTTAAAAGTTAAAAGTTAAAACATTTTTCCTGTTCATTCCCTCAAAATCCATCCGTTAAATCACTTACACAATCCGTTAAATCCCTTGCACAATCAGTTCCCGAACTCACCGAAGCCTAAATCTGTTATGTTAAATAGATAACTCTGTCCGATCGCCCTTAGGGACAGAGCTTCTGACTCGATAGTGGCAAATTGTCTGAATACTAATTCTGCTTAAATATCTGTGCGCGTTAACCTCACCGATCGGCAACAATACATCCTTTGGGCAACGGTTCGCCACTATATAGCTACAGCGGAACCCGTTGGCTCAAAAGCTTTGGCTGACGAATTCAACCTCAGCGTCAGCCCAGCTACAATTCGCAATGCGATGGGGACTCTTGAAAAAGCTGGACTGCTTTATCAGCCCCACACTTCTGCCGGACGAGTCCCCTCTGACTCCGGCTACCGGATTTATGTAGACCAGTTGATTCAGCCGTCTGATACGCTGGCCCGCAAGGTGGAACAGGTACTAGACCAGCTCAATTGGTCGGACGGTCGCATGGACGCCGCACTCCGTGGCGCTGCTCAAATCCTGGCAACGATCAGCGGTTACATAGCCATGATCACCATACCGCAAACCAATATGGCTTGCTTGCGCCACTTGCAACTGGTGCAGCTAGAGGCGGGAAAGGTGATGCTGATCGTGGTGACGGATGCGTACGAAACTCAGTCGGTTTTGGTGCAGTTGCCAAGGGACGCAGAAGGTAACAGTCCTGATGTTGAAATCGTCGATCGCGAATTGCAGATTTTGTCAAATTTTTTGAACACCAAGTTGCGGGGACGATCGCTCTTGGAACTCTCGGCTGTAGACTGGAGCGAGTTAGATCGGGACTTTGAGCTGTACGCTGAGTGGATGGGAACCATGCTGACTGCTTTGAGCAGCCGCCAAAGAAATCCAACCTACACGCGGATTTTGATCGGCGGTTTGGCAGAAGCACTGCGCTTACCTGAGTTTTCGCAGTTGCAGCAAGTTCAAACTCTGGTGCAACTGCTCGAACAAGAGCAAGAACTGCTTTGGCCTTTGATTTTTGAATCGCCTGAGTTGGACACGCCAGGGAAGCGGGTAACGGTGCGTATTGGCTCGGAAAATTCCTTAGAACCAATTCGCGGCTGTACTCTGATTTCTTCGACTTACCGCCGGGGATCAGTTCCCGTGGGTAGTGTTGGGGTTTTGGGGCCGACGCGGATGGTTTACGAAAATGCGATCGCGGTAGTGGAAGCTGCGGCCGATTATTTGTCAGAAGCTATTGGCGGAAATCGAGTGAGTTTTCCTGATGGCGATCGAGGGCGATCGGATCATCCCTTGTTAGATGCGCCCTAATGTGATATCCCCAAGCTTAACGGGCTTGGGGTTTTATTGTTTGTGGACGTACTCGCAACCTTTATAAACCGGGTTTTGTGACAAAAAACCTAGGCTTTTATCCCACATTCCGCACCCTGGGGTGTCACACAGCATAATTACGCAGAAAACTATATCTTTAAAGTAATAAATTATGCCTTTAAAAAGTTTTTTATCCGTTAATCTACGGTATAATAGTAGAATTTATAGTTTTATTGCTGGATCAAAATAAGTAAAAACCGATAGTGACAGTTGAAGGTGCGGAATGTGGGTTTTATACTCTTTTTGGGGTAAGAAACTAAAGCTTCGCGCTTGACAACAGAGTTTCGTAAACAACCCGCTTTCTGCGTCCATGAGCGGCTCGGAAAGTGGCAGGAGTTATGGGGAGCGAGTTTCCAGCGATCGGGAGAAAAAGATTGCGATGGCGAGCGATCGAGCATTTACAGAAAGTGGTCGCGGAGTGTTAGTCGAATGGTAGGTTTAGCAGCCCAACCGATGAGTTTTGTTGCAAATCGGGTAGGGCAATCGCCCGCTCTAGGGATAGCTGCTGCGACAAATAAATTGAGGAGGCGCGAACCCCGCGATCGTCGCTTCCCAAGGCAGCAGAAGGTCAAAATATTAAGACATTTTAGAGAGTTCGTCAAAAAGAACTAAAAAAGATTAGTGTTGATATGAAAGCAATATTTATTTTGGGAATAGCCCGGGTTAGACAATGGCAAATAAC
Organism: Microcoleus sp. LAD1_D5; assembly: GCF_036702115.1. Classification (NCBI taxonomy): domain Bacteria; kingdom Bacillati; phylum Cyanobacteriota; class Cyanophyceae; order Oscillatoriales; family Microcoleaceae; genus Microcoleus; species Microcoleus sp. LAD1_D5. The sequence continues at coordinate 27,378 of NZ_JAUBSA010000070.1, forward strand.
TGGCAGTGAATTTGGCTTGATAGCCACTACATAAAAAATTTAACCGCTGAGTTAAGATCGAAACGAAATTTAGGGAATTTTCTTTTAGCATTCAATGAAATCGACAGATAAAACTAAAAATACCTTTGCGATCACAACGCCTCTGTATTATGTAAACGATTTACCTCACGTGGGCAGCGCTTACACGACTATGGCTGCGGATGCCCTAGCCAGGTTTGAGCGGCTGCGGGGCAAATCAGTTTTGCTGGTGACGGGGACTGACGAACACGGGCAGAAAATTCAGCGGACAGCCGAGACTTTAGGACGATCGCCCCAAGCTCACTGCGATTCAGTGGTTCCGGCGTTTGAGGCGCTTTGGGAGCAACTCGACATCCAGTACGATCGCTTCATCCGCACAACTTCGCGGCGCCACGAGTACATTGTCAAAGAATTTTTCCAGCGCGTCTGGAACTCCGGCGACATCTACTTGAACCAGCAACAAGGCTGGTACTGCGTCTCCTGTGAAGAATTCAAGGATGAACGGGAATTGTTGCCGGGAAATCGGTGCTCCGTTCACACCAGCAAGGAAGTTGAGTGGCGCGACGAGGAAAATTACTTTTTCCGCCTGTCGCGGTATCAAGACCAACTGCTGGCTTTGTACGCAGAACGCCCCGACTTCATCGCGCCGGAAACCCGCCGCAACGAAGTGCTCAGTTTCGTCAACTCTGGACTACAAGACTTTTCGATTTCTAGAGTGAATCTCGAATGGGGTCTGCCGATGCCAGTTGACCCCAGTCACAGCATCTACGTCTGGTTTGACGCTTTGCTGGGATACGTCACCGCCTTGCTAGATCCGGACAGCGACCCGATGTTGGAGAATGCTTTATCTAAATGGTGGCCGATTGACTTGCACTTGATCGGCAAAGATATTCTTCGCTTCCACGCAGTTTACTGGCCGGCAATGCTGATGTCCGCGAATCTGCCGGTGCCGGGTCGCGTCTTCGCACACGGGTTTTTGACCAAAGACGGCAAAAAAATGGGGAAAACGGAGGGTAATACTTTAAACCCTGTCGAATTGGTCAACAAATACGGCGCTGATGCAGTACGTTACTATTTCCTCAAAGAAATTGAGTTCGGAGAGGACGGCGATTTTAACGAAACTCGGTTTATCAATATATTGAATGCTGAGCTAGCAAATGATTTGGGAAATTTGCTTAACCGCACGTTAAACATGGCTCGCAAATATTGCGGTGGCTGCGTACCAAATGTGTTGGGAGAAAACATTGACGGCGACAACCTTCTCAAGGGTATGAGCCTGGATTTGGGCGATCGAGTAGCGAATTTTTACGAAGAGTTGGCTTTGAGCAAGGCTTGCGAAGCCGTGCTTGCATTAGTTCGAGCCGGGAACAAGTTTATTGACGTGCAAGCACCTTGGAGTTTGTACAAGCAGGGACAGATAGAAAGTGTGGAACAAGTGCTATATTCTGTTCTGGAATCTGTTAGACTAGCATCTTACCTTTTATCGCCGATTATTCCGAATATCAGCAACGCTATCTATCAGCAGCTAGGTTTTTCAATTGACTTTAACGATCGGGTTACAGTTAACAGTTTAGCGAATTTTGCAGAGCATGCTGCCTGGGGCGCTTTGCCGGCAAACCAAACTCTGGGGGAACCCCAACCAGTGTTTAAGCGACTCGAACTGCTGGAAACAGTAACTTGATAGTTGGCAGCCAGCGCTCGGGGTGCTATGACAGATTACGAATTAGCAGTTATTTCCTTACCAATCTTTCATAAAATTTGAGGCATAAGAATCATGTTGAATAGAATAGAAAGCAATGACCTTTTTACCCCGGAACAGGTTCTAGAAAATCGGGGTCGAGTAGCAATTTTCATTGACGGCTCTAACCTTTTTTACGCGGCTTTGCAGTTAGGAATTGAGATTGATTACACTAAGCTGCTGTGCCGTTTAACTGCGGGTTCGCGGCTGCTGCGCTCTTTTTTCTACACGGGTGTCGATCGCACTAACGAGAAACAGCAAGGGTTTTTGCTGTGGATGCGCCGCAACGGCTACCGGGTGATTTCTAAGGATTTGGTACAGTTGCCAGATGGTTCTAAGAAGGCGAATTTAGATGTAGAAATCGCTGTGGATATGATGGCTTTAGTGGGGTCTTACGACACGGCGGTTTTGGTCAGCGGTGATGGCGATTTGGCTTATGCTGTGGATGCTGTGAGCTATCGCGGCGTGCGGGTGGAGGTGGTGAGTTTGCGATCGATGACGAGCGACAGTTTGATTAATGTAGCCGATCGCTATATCGATTTGGAAATGATTAAGGACGATATCCAAAAAACATCTCGCCCTAATTATGCTTACCGCCCTTTGTCAGGTCTGAGCTTGATGGAGGAACACGACGACAGATAGGGATTTGGTAATGGGTAATAGGTAACGGGTAATGGGTGATGGTTAATGGGTTGAATCATTGAGAATTAAAAGTTAAAAATTTAGACAAAACCTGACACATTTTTAATTTTTGATTAAGTGTTTTTCAATACCCAATTATCAATTACCAATTCCCCATTCCCCATTCCTTATCCCCCATTACCGATTACACATTCCCAATTGCCAATGATTAATCTCAAATCCCAAATTCCCAATCTCAAATCCCCAAAATTGATGCTGCTATTTTTACCAGCACTGATTTTGGGGATTGCTGCTTGTGCGGCTCCCCAAGAGACTCAAAAGAACAAATTAGCTGAGGATATCAAAACTGCTCAACAGTCAAACAGCACTTTAACTTTGAACAAAGTAACTCTAGAACAAGCAAACGAAAAGGGCGAGACGTTCTGGAAAGTAAACTCCACAAATGCCGTTTACAGCAAAGACAAAAAGATAGTTAACGTTCAGAAACCTGTGGGCAAATTGTTTCAGGACGGCAAAGAAATTTACGATATTCAGGGAGAAACCGGGCAGGTATTTCAGGAAGGAAATCAGGTTTTTCTCAAAGGTAACATAGTCGCTAAAGACCTGAAAAATGGAGTGGTATTGCGGGGAAATGAGTTGGAGTGGCGGCCGAAGGAAGATGTTTTAGTTGTTCGCAATAATTTGACGGGAGAGAACAAACAGGTAACTGCTTCAGCGAAGGAAGCGCGGGTTTTCAGTAGGGCTAAGAGGATGGAGTTATTCGGATCTGTAGTGGCGAATGTTAAAGATCCGGTTTTACAATTGCGAACCGAGCACTTAGTGTGGTTTGTGGAGCAACAAAAGGTAAACAGCGACAAACCGACTCAAATTGACCGATACAAAGATAAAAAATTAACAGACAGCGGTTTTGCCGACAAGGTAGATGTAGACTTAAAAACCAAGATAGCAACGCTGACGCAAAACGCTCAGTTAATGCCATCAGACCCGCCGCTGCAAATAGAAAGCAGTTTGATGAGTTGGAATTTTCCAGCGCAATCTGTGGTATCGCCTGGGCCTGTGAAGGTCTTGCACCGCGTGGAAAAGGTGACGATGACTGGGGATAGGGGGCGGGGAGATTTAGAGAAAAAAGTTTTTTATTTGACGGGAAATGTGGTAGGAATTGGTGAAAAACGTCAATCTCAATTAAATACCGATCGCGTAACGTGGTATTTAACTAACCAGACGTTTGACGCCGAAGGAAATGTGGTTTACAAGCAACTAAATCCGGTGTTTAATTTGACGGGTCCGAGGGCGGCGGGAGAGTTAAAAAATCAAACTGTGATTGTTAAAGGCGACGGCGGCGGTGGCCAAGTGGTTACGGAATTTGTACCGGACGAGTACAAGGAAAATTTGGGACAGTAGATGGGATTGCAACCGCTGATGTAGGCAGATGAGCGCTGATGAACGCAGATCTAATAGACCTCTTGCAAAAAAAATCTATGCTATAATAGAAGGTTTTCAATTTAATCCCCCTAGAGCTAACTCATAAT
>NZ_JAUBSA010000071.1:0-30883 GCF_036702115.1 Microcoleus sp. LAD1_D5
ATCCTCGAATGCAGGAACCTCGCTCTGTCTTGAAAGCTAAACTGCGGGCGTGATTAAGCCTTTTTCAGTGCCATTGGACCATATTCTTCAAAGATAACTTTATTCTCAACCAAAAGGTCGTTGACTTGTTCAAGTAGCTCTCTTTCATTGTAAATCTGAGGATAATCAAAGAGTGAATTTATCTCCAGTTCGTGGGATGACTTCCATTCCTGCATTTGCTCGACAGGAAATTTATCCTCTAGCTCATCAACAACTTTGTGGCACTCCAGGCAAAGCATTACCAGATTAGCCATACCATCTTTGTCAATATAGTCAGCTAGTTCGTGCTCGCTTCGAGGACCGTTCTTACCGTGACCGATTATGTGAGCTACATTCGCAAGGCTGACTACATCATCCCCGACTTTAGCGAAGAGGTATTTATTGCAATTTGGATTTTGACAGAAGCCACCACACTGTGCCCAAAGTTTACGAGCAACATTTGTTGCGATGCTTTTGCGGTTCATGCTTGCTCCTGACTTGCTCGGCGACACATAGTGGTCTGTATCCAGTAAATATTTCATAGCTCATCTTGAGCTTCGAGGAGAAACTCATCTCCTTGGCGAATCGCTCGTCCATAGGCAAGTAGCTCCTCAAAGGCAGGTTCATCTTTGAAAGACCCTATAATTTGTTGCAACCAGTTCGTCGGTTGAGAAGCCACAATTTGCTTCTGCAACGGGGCGATCGCTGCTTCCACTGCTGCAAGCCGTTCCTCTAAAGAAGTGTTAATTGCCATTTGAGTTTCCCTAATTAATTCTTCCTATCTAAAGCCTATCTAAAGGATAGCGAGTATCGTGATGTGGTTTCGGTAGTTCATAAAAAAGCTTGGTAAGATTGTGTTCTCGACCTTTGCAAAATCTTAGCCTATGGCTGTGGATCTGGCAAGGTTGTCAGTTATTTTTAGCGCTGACGGTCAAATTTTATTAAGTGGCAGTCTCGATCGCTACTTGGGTCGCGAGCGGGGACGATCGCACTGATACGATCCAAATATATAATTATGAGGGAACCGGAAACGATATAAATCCTAACCTAGTTAACACAAGAGGGCTTGTCTTATGGTTCAGACACAAACTAAACTAACATTTGCAGACTTTCTCGAAAACTACCCAGAGGGATCTGGCATCTACGAACTGGTAAATGGAGAGATTGTCAAAGTGGAAGCAACCAGAGCTCATAAAAATGGGGCACGATTTCTTGTTAAGTCTTTCGACAGAGAAAGCGATCGCTTGGGGCTTGACTATATCGTTGACAAAGATATAGTGTTGAGGACTGTAACAGCTTCAGGACAAGAACAAGGCAGAAATCCTGATATTGGTGTGGTTAAGGCATCTGTATGGAACAGTAATGTACGTGGCTACGGATCTCTTACCGAACCTATCCAATTAGCAGTAGAAGTTACCTCAACTAACTGGGAAGACGACTATGTGGATAAGCTAGATGAGTATCAAAGGCTCGGCATTTGTGAGTATTGGATTGTGGACTATTTAGCGATCGCTTCTAGGGCTTATCTAGGAAATCCCAAAATTCCCACAGTTTTCGTTTACTCTTTGGAAAATGGTAACTATTTAGTTCAAAGTTTTAGAGGTAATGAGCGCATTATCTCTAAAACTTTTCCCGAACTAGAAATCACAGTCGAGCAACTTGTACTCAGCAGCCAAATTCAAAACATTTAGAGAAACGAGATGAGCTTACACCGAAAATTTTTATCTTTAAAAGAGTTTTTTTATGCCTCGCTTGCATTACGGCCTACAGTTTGCTTTACTGTTGCTATTTCCCACTTCCGCGATCGCCCAAATCATTCCCGATAATACCCTGGGGGCGGAAAGTTCACGCACAGTTCCCGATACTATCAACAATTTACCCTCAGATAGAATCACTGGCGGCGCAACTCGCGGCGTTAACCTCTTTCACAGCTTGCGCGAATTTAACATCCGTGAAGGGCGGGGAGCTTATTTTGACAATCCCAGCGGAGTCACCAACATATTCACCCGCGTTACGGGCCCAAACTCTTCAAATATCTTAGGAACTCTGGGAGTTTTAGGCAACGGCAATTTATTCTTAATTAACCCCAAAGGAATTATATTCGGACCGAATGCGCGGTTAGATTTGCGAGGTTCCTTTATCGGTTCAACGGCTGACAGTATTGTGTTTAATAACGGCTTTGAATTCAGCAGCACCAACCCGCAAACATCCCCGCTGTTAACCGTTAATATTCCCGTTGGTTTAAGATTTAGAGACAATCCCGGTGCAATTGTCAATCAATCGACGGCTATAGGAAAGGTAAACCTGCCAGCCTCTGCTGTGCCAATTCCGATTAGCGATCGAGTTGGTTTAGCAGTAGACCCAGGTCAAACTTTAGCACTGATTGGCGGCGACATCCAACTCCAAGGTGGCAATTTAACTGCCAGCGGCGGACAAATTTTACTCGGTAGCGTCGCCAGTCCCGGTTTAGTTAATTTTGCACTGACTCCTCCTGTTGCTCAGCAAGGAAATTTAACTGTTAATTATGACAATATTCAGAACTTCGGCAATATTCAAATATCTGATGGAACACTTATTAACACCAGTGGCACAGGTGGGGGCAGAGTAGAGTTAAAAGGTGGAAATGTCACCCTCAGCGGGGCGCGAATTTATGCGCTGACACTGGGAAATATTGATGGTAGAGGTATCGATATCAGCGCTCAAAAGTTGCGAGTAGAAAACGGCACGCAATTTTCTACCCTGACTCTAGGAGATGGTGCAGGAGGTAATATCAACTTCCGGGCTGCTGATTCAGTAGAAATGAGCGGGCTGGGAGTTGAGGGCTATCAACAGCTTGCAATTAAATATTTGGTATCGGGAACTACAGACCCGTTTGACCCGCTAATGATGCTGTTTAATGCTAGTGCTGGTGCTGGTTCGGGGGGGAATATTACGATCGACACCGGCCGCCTGCTCTTCAACAATGGGGTAGTAGGTAGCGGCATCACTTTTGGCGGTGGAAATGGCGGAAATTTAATCATTCGCGCCAATACTTTTGAGATGGTGGGTTCTGGAATTAACAACGGAACAGCTAAAGAAAGTAGCGGTGCGGGAGGAAGTATTAGTGTTGATGTCGCCAGATTAATTATGCGCGATGGTTCTATTCTCGGTACGACGAGCTACAGCAGCGGCCCGTCGGGGAATATCAACATTAAAGCTGCTGAATCAGTAGAATTGTCTAACAGCGGCCCGACAACAGTTGTGTCAAGCGGAATTAGTACGCTCAGTATCGGCTCTAACGGAAGGGCGGGGAATATTAACGTTGATACCAAGCGGTTGACTCTCTCTGGGGGTTCTGCGTTTACATTAGGAACGGGTGTTTTAGTTGGCAGGTTTTTGTTTTCTCAGGATGGGGGGCCTGCTGGAAATTTAACAGTTAGGGCTACTGAATCAGTAGAAATTTCAGGTATTTCTCAACTTTTGAGCAGCGGAATTCAGAATGCGAGTGGGCTGACTTCTGGAACTTTGAGTTCGAGTCGGGGTGGGGATATTCGCATTGATACGCCCAGCCTAACAGTGCGGGATGGGGGAATAGTTTCTACGAGTTCTTTGGGTGTAGGAGATGTGGGGAATATTACTGTTAATGCCGATCGCATTGAGGTCAGTGGCAGCGGAAATAATGGTCTGTTTGTCAGTACAATTGATGCTTCGGTAGGCAAGATATTTGGTACTAATCCCGATGCTACGGCGAATGCGGGTTCGTTGAATCTGAATGCCGATCGACTAATTGTCAGAAATGGAGCTACAGTGACGGTGCAGGCTACGGGAACCGGACGCGCTGGTAATATCAATATTGTCGCAAATTCGATCGCTCTTGACAACAAAAGCAGCATTGACGGCACGACTGTATCCGGTACTGGAGCAAATATTAACCTGCAAGCGCGAGACATCCAATTGCGCCGCAACAGCCGAATTACCACGGATGCAGGCACTTCTGACGGCGGCAATATCAACATCAACAGTGATATTCTTGTCGCCCTCCCGCAAGAAAACAGCGACATCACAGCCAACGCCCGCACAGCAGGCGGCGGCCGCGTCAATATCAATGTCCCCAATGTTTTTGGTTTTACAGCAGCCAGCCGCGAACAAGTCAGAAGCAGGTTGGGGCTCAATGACACCGAATTTGCAGCGTTGCAAGTAAGTCCTACATCTCTGCTTCCCAGCAGCGACATCGCGGCTATTTCCCAAAGTGGTGGCCCGGCTTTGCAAGGGGCGGTAACATTTAGTTCTGTTGGAGTCAATCCCGTTCAAGGTTTAGTGGAACTGCCGCAAAATGTGGTGAATCCGACTGCGTTAATTGCTGCAAATCCCTGCATCCAAGGGGCCGAGAACGAGTTTACTGTGACTGGGCGGGGGGGATTGCCACCGAGTCCTCACGATGTTCTCAGCAGCAATTCTAACGAGTTTAATTGGGTGGAACCAGCGGTAGGTGGAAGTCAGCAAATAGAAGGTCAAAGAGCATCCATAGAAGAAAATCGCCCAACAGAAATTATTCCCGCTCAAGGTTGGGTAATGGACGATCGAGGACAAGTAACGCTGTTAGCCTATAATTCTGGTGGTGGTGCATCTCTTCGCAGTCCGAAATCGACGGGTGTTTGCGTACCTCAATAGGTACTCTTCAGGTTTTAGCTACCCGATCGCTATTTTCCTAAAATTAAATTAACCAGACTTAAAAGATGCCCCGCCAATCTTCCGCCCTATTTTTTGCATTTTTACTGCTGTTTCCTTTCCCTGCGATCGCCCAAATCATCCCCGATAATACCCTGGGGCCGGAAAGTTCGCGCACTGTTCCCGATACTATCAACAACTTACCCTCAGATAGAATCACTGGCGGTGCAACTCGCGGAGCAAATTTATTTCACAGTTTACAACAATTTAACGTGGGTGAAGGCAGAGGAGCATATTTTGCCAATCCTAACGGGATTGCGAATATTTTTACCCGCGTTACTGGTGGCAATCCTTCTAATATTTTAGGCGTTTTAGGAGTGCAGGGAAATGCCAACTTATTCTTACTCAATTCCAAAGGAATCGTCTTCGGCCCCAATGCGCGGTTAGATTTGCGCGGTTCATTTTTAGCAAGTTCTGCTGATAGCGTAGTTTTCGAGAATGGCTATCAATTCAGCAGCAGCAATCGGCAATCATTACCCCTGTTAAATGTCAATATACCGATCGGTTTAAATTTTCGCGAAAATCCGGGTAAAATCATTAACAATTCAGCAGCACCAGCCTTGAACTTACCACAATTACCTCCGGGAATCCCGCCGATCTTCAATAACATGGGCTTAGCAGTTCCTACCGGACAAACTCTCGCCCTAGTGGGGGGAGATATTGGATTAAATCAGGGAACACTCACTGCATCTACCGGACAAGTTTTGCTGGGTAGCGTCGCTAGTTCGGGGATGGTTGGATTGGGGGCAACGCCATTTGGATTAAGTTTAAACTATGACAATATTTCTAACTTTGGTAATATTGAAATAACCAACGGCTCACTGATAAATACCAGTGGAATCGGTGGTGGCAAAGTCGATATTCGAGGTGGAAATGTCAACCTCAATAATGGGCGAATTTATGCCCTGACTTTGGGAAATATTGATGGCAGGGCGATCGATATTAACGCTCAAAATTTTCGCGCTCAAGGTGGAACGCAAATCTCCACGCTGACAGCAGGAAGTGGTGCCGGAGGCGCTATCAACATCCGCGCTACCGACTCAGTAGAAACGCTCGGAATTGGATTAGATAACTATAGAGTGTTTGGTGGTCAGTATACGGTATCTGGCTCTTTCGACCCTTTTGACCCACAACTTGTGCTGATAACTGGCACTAATAGCATGGGAGCCGCCGGAAACATCACGATTGATACGGGAAAACTGTTGATAGACAATGGAAGCGCATTCACTACCACCACGTTAGGTGGTGGCAACGCCGGAAATATTACCATCCGTGCCGGGGTTTTAGATATGGTCGCTTCTGCAATCCACAGTGGCCCACTTTTGGGGAGTACGGGTACGGGAGGAAATATCACCTTTGAGGGAGAACGTTTAACCGTAAGCGATGGTGCTGCTCTGATCAGCCTCACCCGCGGTGAAGGAGGAGCGGGGAATATCAACATTAAAGCTTCGGAATCAGTAGAAGTGCTGCGGACTCCCACTGGAAGTCCCGTAGCAAGTTTAATTGGGTCAACTGCGAGCGGTGTGAATGGGCAAGCCGGGGACATTAATATCGACACGAAGCGGTTGATTATCTCTGAAGGAGGCGGAATTAGTTTATCTAGCGGAGCAGTTGTGGGCAACCAACCGTTGAATACAACTGGGGGGCCCGGAGGTAATTTGACAGTTAGGGCCACTGAGTCAGTAACAGTCGAGGGTTTTTCTGGAGTTTTGGCGAACGGGAGTCGGAATCCCAGTTTCATCTGCGCTGATGCCAATACTGCTAATCGGGGAGGGAGTATTAACATTTCTACACCTGTACTGACTCTCCGGGATGGAGGAGTGATTAGCACTGCATCTTTAGGTCAAGGAGATGCCGGAAGCATCACAATTGATGCCGGTCATGTAGAAGTTATTGGGAATGGGGGTCAAGGTGAATTTAACAGTCAAATTCAGACTTCCGTTGGGATTGCATCTGAGCTTATCGATCCTAATGCTACGGCTAACGGAGGTTCGTTGAATCTAAATGTCGGGGAATTGATTCTTCGCAATGGGGGAACACTCAATCTGCAAGCTTTGGGATCGGGACAGGCTGGTAACATTAACGTCAAAGCAGATTCAATTTCCCTTGACAACCAAAGCAGTATTGACGGTAGAACGGCATCCGGTCCCGGAGCAAATATTAACCTTGAAGCACGAGATGTCCAGTTGCGCCGAGGGAGCAGAATTACAACTGATGCCAGTATGTCTGAGGGTGGCAATATCAACATTAACAGCGATATTCTGGTGGCTTTACCCAAAGAAAATAGCGATATTACTGCTAATGCGCGATCGGCTCAAGGTGGTCGCGTTAATATTAATGTCCCCAATGTTTTTGGGTTTACCTCAGTCACTCGTGAACAGGTTCGAGGTAATTTGGGATTAACAGATGCTGAATTTGCAGCGTTGCAAGTAAGTCCTACATCTTTAATTCCTACTAGCGATATTGCGGCGATTTCCCAAAGTAGCGGCCCGGCTTTGCAAGGTACTGTAACATTTAGTTCTTCTGGAGTTAATCCTGCTCAAGGTTTAGTGGAACTGCCGCAAAATGTGGTGAATCCGGCTGCATTAATTGCGACAAATCCCTGCATCCAAGGAGCCGAGAGCGAGTTTACCGCTACTGGGAAAGGAGGAGTGCCTGCAAGTCCTAATGATGCCCTCAGCAGCCCTCTATCGCCGTTGCCGTGGGTGGAACCAGCGGTAGGTGGAAGTCAGCAAATAGAAGGTCAAAGAGCATCCATAGAAGAAATTCGCCCAACAGAAATTATTCCCGCTCAAGGTTGGGTAATGGACGATCGAGGGCAAGTAACGCTGGTAGCGTATAATGCTGGTGGTGGTGCATCTCTTCGCAGTCCGAAATCGACGGGTGTTTGCGTACCTCAATAGGTACTCTTCAGGTTTTAGCTACCCGATCGCTATTTTCCTAATACTAAATTAACCAGACTTAAAAGATGCCCCGCCAATCTTGCGCCCTATTTTTTGCATTCTTACTGCTGTTTCCTCTCCCTGCGATCGCCCAAATCATCCCCGATAATTCGCTGGGCGCGGAAAGTTCACGGACTGTTCCCGATACTATCAACAACTTACCCTCAGATAGAATCACTGGCGGTGCAACTCGTGGCGTTAACCTATTTCACAGCTTGCGCGAATTTAACGTCCGTGAAGGGCGGGGAGCCTATTTTGCCAATCCCAGCGGAATTGCCAACATCTTCACCCGCGTTACTGGTGGCAACCCTTCTAATATTTTAGGAACTCTGGGAGTTTTGGGAAACAGTAACTTGTTTTTAATTAACCCAAAAGGGATTGTCTTTGGGCCGAATGCTCGGTTAGATTTGCGCGGCTCATTTATAGGTTCTACTGGTAGCGGAATTCTCTTTGACAATGGCTTTGAATTTAGTGCCGCTAATTCTAATGCAGTGCCATTGTTAGCGATCAATATTCCTGTGGGTTTAAGATTTAGAGAAAATCCCGGCACAATTATTAACTCTTCCCAAACACTGGCTCCTAAATCAGCCTTACCGCCACTCCCCATAGAAATTCCTGCTTTTGAAAAACTCGGTTTAGCAGTAGACCCCGGTCAAACTTTAGCATTAATTGGCGGTGACATTCAACTGCAAGGAGGAAATCTAACGGCTTATACCGGACAAATTCTTCTAGGTAGCGTCAACAGTCCAGGTTTAGTGCAATTTGAACCAACAGCTTTAGGTCTGAATTTAAACTATCGCAATATTCAGAACTTCGGCAATATTGAAATGAACGGTGCATTTATAAATACCAGCGGATTAGGAGGCGGGAAAGTCGATATTCGAGGTGGAAATATTGCTCTTAATGGTTCAGGAATTTATGGACTGACACTCGGAAATATTGATGGTAAAGGTATTAATATCAATTCCGAAAACTTGCGACTAGAGGGAGGGGCGCAAATTTTCGCCTCCACACTGGGAGAGGGGAGAGGAAGCGATATCAACATCCGCGCTACTGACTCAGTAGAAATGATCGGGTTGGGAATTGAGGGTTATCAGCAGCTTACAGAAAATTTTCAGACATCTGGAACAGGCAACCCCTTTATTTCGCAAATTGTTCTGTTTACTAGCGCTATTGGCAGTGGAGCCGCCGGAGATATTAACATTGAAGCCGGACGGCTGTTGATGAGCAATGGGGTAGTGGGCGGCGCCCCCACCTTTGGTGCTGGGAATGGCGGAAATCTGGCTATCCGCGCCAACACGGTCGAACTCGTCAGTTCAACGCTCTATAACGGAACAACGAACGAAAGCACTGGTCAAGGCGGAAACATCACTGTTGAAGCCCAACGGTTAATACTGCGCGATGGCGGTGCTTTTGCCAGCTTCAGCCTTAGTGATGGAGCATCGGGGAATATTGCGATTAAAGCGAGTGAATCTGTAGAATTATCGGGTAGTCTTCCTGTAGGTCTAGGGCAAACTCGGCTCGGCACGAATACTTTTGATGGGAATGGAAAAGGTGGGGATATTAGCATCGACACTAAGCGGCTGAGTGTTTCTAATGGAGCCACAATTAGTTTAACGACGGGTGCAATTTTTGGGGAACTCGTGTTTTCTACAAGTGGGGGGACGGGAGGAAATTTAACTGTGAGAGCCTCCGAGTCTATAGAAGTGAGCGGCGAGTCAAGATTTTTGGGGAATGCGGGTTATGTAGCAAGTTCTTTTGTTACTCAAACTGCAAGTTCTGGTAGAGGTGGCGATATCCGCCTCTCAACACCTAAACTAACTGTGCAGAATGGCGGCGTTATTTCTGCGGCTTCTTTGGGTATAGCAGATGCAGGAGATATTACAATTAATGCTGATCGCTTACAAGTGCAAGGTATTGGGAGTAACAGTGGGTTGAGGAGTGGAATAGAAGCCTCGGCTGGTAGGGCGTTTAATGCTGTCAATTCCACTGCTAGCGGAAATGCAGGCTCGTTGAATTTGAATGCTAATCAATTGATTCTTCGGGATAGTGCAGTGGTTAATGTTCAATCTTCAGGAACAGGTAGGGCTGGCAATATTAACGTGGTAGCTAACTCAATTTTCCTGGATAATAAAAGCATAATTGATGGCACGACTGTCTCTGGTACCGGAGCAAATATTAACCTGCAAGCGCAAGACATTCAGTTGCGGCGCGGCAGTAAAATCACCACGGATGCAGGCATTTCGGAGGGCGGTAATATCAGAATTAATAGCGATATTTTGGTAGCTTTACCGCGAGAGAATAGTGATATTACAGCTAATGCTCGCACAGCTAGGGGCGGACAAGTTACGGTCAATGTACCAAATATTTTTGGCTTTACAAGCCTTAACCGCGAACAAGCCAGGAGTAGTTTAGGACTTACTGATGCTCAATTTGCAGCGTTGCAAGTAAGTCCGACTTCTCTAATTCCTACCAGCGATATTGCGGCGATTTCCCAAAGTAGCGGCCCGGCTTTGCAAGGTACTGTAACATTTAGTTCTTCTGGAGTGAATCCTGCTCAAGGTTTAGTGGAACTGCCGCAAAATGTGGTCAATCCGGCTGCGTTAATTGCTGCAAATCCCTGCATCAGAGGGGCTGAGAGCGAGTTTAGCGCTACTGGGAAAGGAGGAGTGCCTCCAAGTCCTAATGATGCCCTCAGCAGCCCTCTATGGCCGTTGCCTTGGGTAGAAGAGGCAGGAAGTTCGGCAACGAGCAATGTAGAGGATTTAACCGATGTAACAGATCGAGGGAAGAAGCAAGAAGCGGAAATCCCCGATCGCGAATTTGTTCCGGCGCAAGGTTGGGTGGTGAATGCGAAAGGAGAAGTTACGCTTGTTGGATATAATCCGGGTAATGCTGCTGACTCTCGCAATCCTCGGCAGAATTATGGTTGTGCGCCGCGTTGAAATTAGGTTTTTTTTAAACCGCAGATGTAGGTGATTAACGCGGATTAACGCAGATCAAGAATAAGATGTATTTGGGTTAATTAGTATGTGTGTCTGCGGTTGTAATTTTATTTTCTAAATATGAAGTTTACCCGATCGCTCCGACAAGTAATTCTGTTATTTGTGATTTCCTGTCTGCTATCCGTTGCGATTCCTCCCGGAGTTGCTCAGCTTAATCCACCACAAGCGGTGCAGCTTGTCCGACAAGCTCGAACTCTGTACCAAGAAGAACGTTTTTCGGAAGCTGTACCCTTGTTGCAGCAAGCGGCGACCCAGTTTGAGGCAAAAGGCGAAAATCTCGATCGCGCCACAGCTTTGAGTAATTTAGCTGCAACCTACGGGCAGTTGGGGCTTTGGGAAGAAGCAGAAAAAGCTGTAAATTCGAGTTTGTCGGCTGTGCGAACACAAGCCAACACTCCAGAACAGCAGCGGATTTTGGCTGAAACTCTCAATATTCAAGCACAGTTGCAACTCGAACGGGGGCAGACTCAAGATGCGATCGACATTTGGACGCAAGCTGCTAAAATTTTTGAGCAGCTTGATAGTAAAAATCAACTTTTTCAAGTTCAAATTAATCAAAGTCGGGCTTGGGAAATTCTCGGACTTTACCCCAGAGCTTGCAAAATGCTGTTAGCTTCTTTCAAGCTGGGAAACCAAACTTGCGAAGTTTCGGCAGCGGGTTTGGAAACTTTGAAAAATCAGCCAGTTTCTCTCGAACAAGTCCGGGCAATTCATGCTTTAGGGCGCGTGCTGCGGGTTTTGGGACAACTGGAACGTTCCGAGGATGTGCTGTCGGCGGGACTCGAAGCAGCCCAAAAATTAGGTGCCCGGCCAGAGGAGGCTGCAATTTATCTCAATCTGGGGAATACGGTACGGGCTAAAAGCAATAAACCGGGTTTGACACCAAAACAGCGGGGTGATTGGGAACGCTTTGCCCTAGAGTATTATGCTCGATCGACGGAGGCGATGCCGGCTCGCTCTCTCTTACAAATTCAGGCGAAGTTAAATCAATTGAGTTTGTTGGTCGATCGCCAAGATTGGTCTGAAGCAGAGGCTTTGTGGCGTTCTCTAGAACCTCAAACCGATCAATTTGGGTCGAACCGCGCCGGACTTTACGCTCAAATTAATCTAGCTCAAAGCTTGATCAAATTAGCTCAGTCGCCTGCGAAAACTTTGAGTTTAAGCGAGATTGACACAATGCTCGATCGCTCTGTCGAAGCAGCACATAGTTTGGGCGATAAACGAATAAAAGCTTATATTCTGGCAGCGAAAGGCAAACTATCGGAAATCCAACAGCAGTATCAGAAAGCGGAAAATCTCACAACTGAGGCTTTGACTTTAGCACCGGCGTTTCAATCTCCCGATATTGCTTACCAATTGTTTTGGCAACTGGGACGGATTCGCAAAGCTCAGGGAAATACAGAAGGGGCGATCGCTCAATATACTCAAGCTGTGAATGTACTGTCTTCTTTGCGGGGCGATTTGGTGACAGTCAATCCCGAAGTGCAATTTTCGTTTCGGGAAAGTGCCGAACCGGTTTACCGGGAATTAGTCGGGCTGCTTTTGCAAGACGAATCTCCCAGTCAAGCTAAGTTGAAACTAGCGCGCCAAACGGTGGAATCTTTGCAGTTGGCGGAATTGGACAACTTTTTTCGGGATGCTTGCGCTGATGCTAAACCAAAGTCGATCGAGGAAATTGATCCGACAGCGGCGGTGATTTATCCGATTATTTTGAGCGATCGTTTGGAGGTAATTTTGTCAATTCCCGGCAAACCCCTGCGCCGCTACGCTACTCAGAAGTCTCAAGCCGAGTTGGAAACTGCCTTCAGACAAGCCAAAAATACCATCAGGCCTGCTTCTTTCCCCCGCGACAGGAGGCTACCCGTCGAACAGGTTTACGACTGGTTAATCCGCCCCGCAGAGGCGGATTTGACCGCCAGCGGGATTAAAACCCTGGTATTTGTGCTCGACGGTTATTTGCGGAATCTGCCGATGGCGGTGCTGCACGACGGTGAAAAGTTTTTGGTAGAAAAATACAGTATTGCTTTAGCGCCGGGACTGCAACTGCTGGCACCGAAACCGCTGAGCCAAGTAAAGTTAAAAGTGCTCACCGCTGCCCTCTCCGAAGCGCGTCAAGGCTTCTCGGCTTTGCCGGGGGTGAAGGAGGAAGTTCAGCAAATTGCTGCCGAGATGCCGGCGAGTTCGCTGCTGAATGAAGATTTTGTCAGCGGGCGGTTGCACGATCGAATTAAAGCTTTGTCTTACCCGATCGTCCATTTGGCAACTCACGGTCAGTTTAGCTCGAATGCGGCGGATACTTTTATTGTGACTTGGGATCAGAAAGTGAATGTTAAGGAGTTTGATAGACTGCTGCGAGCCCGCACTGGGGAGAAACAACAGCCGATCGAACTTTTGGTTTTGAGTGCTTGCGAAACTGCTTCGGGCGATAACCGCGCGGCTTTGGGTTTGGCGGGGGCGGCAATTCGATCGGGTGCCCGCAGCACCGCCGCCACCCTTTGGCAAGTCAACGACGAATCTACAGCTATCTTTATGACTGAGTTTTACAAGCAACTGGCTTCTTCTAAAACCAGCAAAGCTGAAGCCCTCCGCAACGCTCAATTAACGCTGCTGAAAAACCCACAGTATCAAAATCCCTATTTCTGGGCGCCTTTCGTGCTAGTGGGGAATTGGCAATAAGGCAGGGGATTTGGGATTTGAGATGGTGGATTTTAGATTGGGAAAGACTGATGCTCTATTCGTGTTGGTTTTTTGTTAAAGATTGTAAACTGTTAACGAGTGCTTTCTGCATCTAATATTTTTTCGAGGAGTCCCATGAAGCAACTTTTGATTGCTGAGCGCTTTTGCCTAATTGCCCACGTCTTGTCAATGGCTTTTGGATTGGCAGGGTTGCTGCTGATTTTACCCCGTCCCGAATTGGTGATGAGTTTGCCACCAGCAGGGCAAACGCTATTCCAGTGGGGGATGGCTGGGGGTGGAGTAGTTTATATCATCTTTGGTGCTGCAGCGGTTGCTCTCTATGCCTTGCGGACGTTGGGTTGGGGTGCAACTCTGGGTTTTTTAGTGCCTTCTGTGTTTTTGTCCTTGAGTAGCGAGTTGTTGGGAACGAGTACGGGTTTTCCCTTTGGCCACTACCATTATTTGAGCGGTTTGGGTTACAAAATTGCAGGGCTGGTTCCGTTTACAATTCCCCTGTCGTGGTTTTATCTGGGACTGGTTTCATACATAATTGCTCGCGCTGGAGTAGCGGTTGGTAAAGGTGAACTCAACTGGGTGCGCCAAATAGGGGCGATCGCCCTTGGTGCTTTGCTGCTAACAGCTTGGGATTTTGTACTAGATCCGGCGATGAGTCAAACTTCTGTGCCTTTTTGGGAGTTTGAGGAAGTTGGGGCTTTCTTTGGGATGCCTTACCGCAATTTGGCTGGCTGGATGGGTACGGGGGCGCTATTTATGTCTGTAGCAGCTTTCTTGTGGAGAAAAACACCGATTAAATTAGAGCGATCGGAATTGGGTTTGCCCTTAATTGTTTATTTGGTAAACTTTGCTTTCGGAGCAATTATCACTGTAACTTCGTTGGATTCTCGGTTCTGGTTCCCGACATCGCTAGCGGTGCTTCTGGGTGTAGTTCCGGCGATCGCGTTAAGCTGGATCGCTAAACCCGCAACAGGTGACGTAACCGAAACAATGCCGTCTTTGGATACATCTGTTCTCACGGCTGAAATTCCACCTCAGCCCGTGGGCGTTTTGCGTAAGTGAGTTGCTAGTGAGCAACCCCGGCTGATTTAGCAAAAATTTACAATAAATTTTGAGCTAGTTTAAAAACCCGGTTTCTACAAGAAACCGGGTTTTTCAGCGGCGATTTTTTCATTCCCAATTCCTGTAATATGTTTGAGGTCAAAATTTTAT
The DNA here is from genome assembly GCF_036702115.1 of Microcoleus sp. LAD1_D5. Classification (NCBI taxonomy): domain Bacteria; kingdom Bacillati; phylum Cyanobacteriota; class Cyanophyceae; order Oscillatoriales; family Microcoleaceae; genus Microcoleus; species Microcoleus sp. LAD1_D5. The sequence continues at coordinate 14,576 of NZ_JAUBSA010000071.1, forward strand.
TAAATTTTTTAAATTGATATCAGTTACAAAAAAAATGAACTGTAAATAAGCTCCCAACTCATATCCCATTACGGTTCAGTTAAGCTCGATCTCCCTGGCACCCCCTTAAAAAGGGGAGTAGGGGGTGGGACAAGAACTTACTCAAAGTCCCCCTTCTTAAGGGGGATGCGAGGGGGATCTCCGAGGAATAAATAATTTTAACCCAAGCGTATTGACCCATATCCAGTCAGTCATTCCCAATTATTCAATAGTATGGTTTCCCCGATCGCCCCTCACCTGTTATCCCAACCGCTGACAACTATCATCCCTGTCGCACTCTTGCTGCTGCAATTGCCCGCCGCAGCCATTCTTATGTCGCGTTTGATTAAAGGCCCATCCCGCATCCCGCCCCTGGAACCCGATTCGCCGACACTGGATTTGTTAGGTGCTTGTACTGCGGTAGTACCGACTTTGAACGAAGCCGATCGCATTTCGCCTTGTTTGGAAGGATTGAGCCGCCAAAGTTACGAACTCCGAGAAGCGATCGTGGTTGACAGCTATTCGGTAGACGGAACCGGAGATTTAGTCAAAGCAGCAGCACAAAAAGACCCCCGGTTTCGCTTGATTAACGACGATCCGCTGCCGGCGGGTTGGGTAGGGCGTCCCTGGGCGCTGAATGCGGGTTTTTTGGCAAGTTCCGAGAAGTGCGAGTGGATTTTGGGGATTGATGCGGATACTGTGCCGCATCCGGGTTTGATTGCGAGTTTGCTGAAGACGGCGGCGGCTGGAAATTACGATTTGATTTCGCTCTCGCCGCAGTTTATCCTCAAGTATCCGGGGGAGTTGTGGCTGCAACCTGCTTTGTTAATGACTTTGGTTTATCGGTTCGGGCCGACGGGGACTGGCGGGGATGTGCCGGAACGGGTGATGGCGAACGGTCAGTGTTTCTTGTGTAAGCGCGAGGTTTTGGTGGCATTGGGGGGCTATGAGGTCGCGAGGGGTTCGTTTTGCGATGATGTGACTTTGGCTCGCTATGCGGCTGCTAAGGGCTTTAAGGTGGGCTTTTTGGATGGGGCTAAGGTGTTGAAGGTGCGGATGTATGAGGGGGCGATCGAGACTTGGAACGAATGGGGTCGATCGCTCGATTTGAAAGATGCTGCTTCTGGCGGTCAAATTTGGGGCGATTTGTGGCTGTTGCTGGCGGTTCAAGGTCTGCCGGTGCCGATTGTGTTGTGTTATTTGCTGTTTGGTTCGCTGCCGCCGGTTGGTGTATTTCCCCACTTTTGGCTGTTGGGATTGAATGTATTTTTGGTTGCAGTGCGATCGGCTTTGTGTTTGGCGATCGCTCCTTCTTACGATACAACTGGGGCATCGGGTAAATGGCTGTTTTGGCTCTCACCTTTAGCCGATCCGTTGGCGTTTTTGCGAATTCTTATTTCTGCTTTAAATCAGCCTACTCAGTGGCGCGGCCGAAAGTATGAATAATCATGGGAACGTGGGGCAAAAATAAGTCGCTTATTTTGTGGGATGGGCATCCTGCCCGTCCCGATGTTTCCCAAATTTTACTCAAAAATCGCCCCATCTAAGCTTGTTTTTCTTAAGTCTGTTCTAGCTAAATTTGCACCTCTTAAATCAGTACCTGTTAAACAAGCATTGCTTAAATCTGCATAACTCAGATCGGCACCTCTGAGATTAGCCTCCGATAAATTTGCTCCTGATAAATTCGCCCTGACAAGTTGGGATTTACTCAAGTTACAGCCACTCAAGTTTGCCGATTGCATTTGTGCGGCCATTAAGTTTGCTTTGCTTAAATTAGTGTCGCTGAGGTTAGCCAAATTCAATTTAGCATAACTCAAATCAATGTTTTCCAAGCAAACTTCGCTCAATGGCGCGCATCGCAAGTTAGCATTAATAAAAAACCTGTCTCCAACCGCATAACGGCGCAGCAATTCGTCAACTTCCAGCCGAATTAAAACTGGTTCGCAAGTATTTTGGTAGCACCACGATGTCTCCAGCAAACTAGCGGCTGCTTCAATTGCTACCTTGTCGGATTTAGCGAGCACCAAACTATTGCACCCATCCCACTCACCGTTGAGCATGAATGCCATGTCAGAAGCTGCTGCAATTGAGTCGCATAGCAAAACGGTTTCTTGTTTGGGTTGTAGCCAGTTCATTAAGGCGATCGAGCTCTTGTTTTTCATTGTTGATTCAGGGTTGGTGGGTCTTCCTTAATTATAGTAGACCTCTCCCCGCGCTGAAGCGACGGCGATTCTAAACTGTTGCTACTGCGGTATTTTTTATAGTTATTTAAAAGATAGGACTTGTATCGTTGACTGGTGTTTTGAAATGATTAAACCGCAGAGGCCATAGAGGACGCTGAGGAAGAGAAAAGAGAGATGATATCAATTCCGGTTGCACCGTAATTATTGTTGACCCTTCGACTTCGCTCAGGGCAACGCTGTTGACTGTTGACTGTTAACTCTCAGTTTAAAAACTGAAGGATAGTTGAGTATTGACTGGTGATTTAATTTTACAATTCCGATGCTAGCGGAGTTGATATGATGCGCTATTCTGCTGGCCATGTCGCACTGATTAGACAGGATATCCAAGCTTGGGTAATATCGTTTATGGTTGCCTCGGAATGATAGTTCGGACACGGCAGTGCCGTGTCCCTACAATTAATCGGGGTAGGGACACGGCACTGCCGTGTCCTGACTGTGGGTAATATTAATTCCGATGCTACCGGAGTTGATATAAATGGCTGTTTTGGCTGTCACCGTTAGCCGATCCGCTGGCATTTTTGCGAATATTACAGAACAAATAACGCACTTACAGCAGCGCCATATCCTTGAAGCAACGGCGCGTTAACTCGATTCTTGCAGATGCGTCATTATTGTTGCGGATGTCAATGTTTGTAGCAAAAAAGTAAACATTTTTATCCTTTTCTAAATAACCTACATACCAGCCAATTTGAGGCTTTGTTTGTTCTCCAAAGTTGGCCCAACCTGTCTTTGCCCTAATTGTGTAATCGGGAGTTGGTTCAACAATAATGATATCTTTAACCAGAGACAGCGATCGCTCAGAAAAGGGTAAGTCATTTTTGTATAGACGGCGGAGAAATTGAATTTGCTCGTTAGGTGTGATTCGTAGTTCTCCCTCTAACCAGAATTTGTCAATATCGTCTTTGTTACCGATTTTTTGGTTGCCATAACCGACTTTAGCTACCCATTTTTGCATTTGATCATGTCCGACTCGGCGGGCGAGAACTTGGTAAAACCAAACGGCGGAAAGTTTGATGGCTTCTCTCATATTCAAGTCTCGATTCCATGCGGGAATTTGCCTTTGAATTCCATCCCAAGTTAGAACGGCAATCTCATTTGAAATCACCCCTGTTTCTAAGGAAATCAGAGAGTTGAGAATCTTAAATGTAGATGCGGGTAAAAAAGCTGTGGCGTTACGTTGCGGGTTGTGTTGATAAAGCCGATCGCTATTCAAATCGTAAATTGCGATCGAGCCTTCAACTCCTAGCTCTTGAAAGTGCCGTCCAAAATTAATTGTCTCAGCAACATCTCCTCCGTGTCGTGGAGATTCTTGCACGGGAGGTGGCACGGTTAAGGCTGATTGCGGTGGCTGAACTAAAACAAAAGTAATGCAGCCTAATACAATTAAAATAACAGCGATCGCACGAGATATTCTGTTCATAAACTTTGATAAGTTAGCAAAATCACAGGCATTAATGTCACAGGCGCGATCGACTTGTAAGGTGCGTCTGACTTACGCTGTCTGCGAAACAATGAGGATTTGCCCCTGACGCACCCTACTATATAGAGGTTGCAATTGCGTAATTCCCCAACTATAAAACTGCCATAATAGTTAAGGCCACCAAGCAGCTTAACTGAATTACTAAGCTGAACAACCGAAACTTTGGATCGAGGCCAGCAATGTGAATCGCTGAATGTACAAGCCGAAATAGGATGTACACAACAATCAGCAAATCTACTGCTGTTCCTGAAACACCCCTAACTGTTAGAAGAAAAACAACTCCCAAATACAAAGGCAGGTTTTCTATCAAGTTGGATTGTACTCGAAATAGTCGCCAAAGCAAGCTGTCGTCGTTTTGTGTGCCGAAATCTTTTACTGATCCGCCCGCAGATAGATGCCTAATCCTGACTGTTAGCAGCAGGATAACAACCGCGATCGTCCACAAAATGAAAATTGCTAAACCCCAGAGAGGGAAAGTCATATTTGTCGGTTCAATTTGCATCATCTTTCTACCTTGCGAAACTGCGGCTAAGACGTTAGAAAAGTTATCGGTCAAGACTCTTGTTCTGGCATTCTCATTTTTAGCTAAAACAGCTTGAGGATGCTTCTATTCTGACTGTTTTCCGAAATGGATAGAGCGCCCACTAAGCTCAAAGTAGCATCTAACTGAGATATTTTACCATTCTCAATTACTTGTTTAGGAACAGGCTTTTCGGCCTGTTCCACAAGAAAAATCATTCTTTGTGGAACGGGCCGGAGAGCCCGTTCTTGACAATGGTGCAAGATATCAGATCTAACCCACAAGCTGACGCTAACTAGAGTGCGATCGCATCTCGTGAGTGTCATTTCCAACCGCTAGCAACTGAGCCTTTACAGATGGTTTTAGGCAAGACGATCGCACCATTGTATCGAGCAAGTGTTCGATCGCACCCGGTAGATTCTGGCAAAAACCAGTGTGTACCCGCGATGTCTGAACGATCGTACTGCGGGGTGCTACGAGCCAGTGAAAGCGCTCTCTGTGCGGAAGTTGACCGATCGCGCCAGATTCGGAGCCGCCTGCACAAATGATGGGAATGACTGCTAGGTGATTGCGAATCATTTCCAGATCCAACGTTGAGTCGATCGCCATCAAGCGCTGTTCATCAATTTCGATACGGGCTTCGAGGAATTTTTTCGTACCGCAGGAAACGATCGCCCCCACGTTGATAAACTCCTCGCGCTCAACTTTGGGAACGACGCGGATAATGGCGTAATCATACAGAAATCGATCTGGCACTAATCGCTTCCTCCAAAAAAATATGTGGTGATTCTAGCCGATTTAGGAGGTACTCGATATAAGCATTCCGATGTTCGTTGCTATCGCTGAAAGGAGAATCTCCCACAAGCCAAGTATCAGGAATTAGTTTAACGATGTTGCGAATGATGTCCCGCGTTAGCCTTTGAGTCATCTTTGAATTTGCCACTTCCAGCGTGCTCGCAAAACGCAGCAAAACGTGGTCTTTGATTGGCGGAAAACGATCGCGGCTGCGCGAGAGATAATCTTTCCAGGTGTGGTGGAAGTAGAGGGCTGCACCGTGATCGATCAGCCAAAGCCGGCGGTGCCATACCAGCATATTTGCATTGCGCGATGTGCGATCAATGTTGGTTACAAAAGCATCGAACCAGACGATTTCTGAGGCCAGATCCGCCTCGGACTTCCCCGCTATCGGGTCAAATGTGATGGAACCGGGGAGATAGTCGAGGGCGAGGTTGAGGCCAGCACTTGCTCGGATCAAATGTTGAATTTCCGGGTCAGGCTCAGTGCGAGCCAGTTCGGGATCGAGTTCAACAAAGACGAGTTCGGGGACTGGGAGGCCGGAGGCGCGAGCAATCTCTCCCGCCACTAGCTCGGCGATCAGAGATTTGGCTCCCTGGCCCGCACCGCGAAATTTGAGCACGTACATACCATCATCATCTGCTTCGACGATCGCCGGTAGCGACCCGCCCTCGCGTAAGGGAGTGACATATCTGGTAGCAGTGACTGTTCGCAAGCTGATACTCATGCTATTTTCGATTTGCGATTTGAGATTTTCGATGGGAAATCACTGATTTTATGAGGGTGTGGAGCACGGGCTTACAGACAGTTGGATTCTTTCTTTTAACTGGGACTGAGGTTAAGTAGTGTGTTTACTAAACTGATGACCAAAAGGACACAACTAATGTTGTGTCCCTACGGAATTTTGCCAAATCTTGCTTTGAGACAGTCATTAGTCATCAGTCATTAATCAACTAATAACTCATGACTAACCACTAATCAGTTGTACTAACGTGGTCGATTCTCTCTAATTGCCAGAGAATTTGGTTGCCTTCGCGCCGCACCCGCGACACTACCCAATTTCGCCAAACCCAGTTGTCTCCACGACTGGTGACAGCGCTGGCATTTACATCCATCAAATCAGCCAGTTCAGAACTGGTAATCAAGTAGCCTTTCGTAGCAACCTCGTCGGCGATGTGCAACGTTTCGATCAGATTGCGGAGGTCTTGAACCCTCACCTCGCGGGGCAAGTTCTCCAGGGTATCGGCAGTTGAATCCATCATGGTAGAGTTGGAGATCGGAAGGTCAGAAGTTATGACATAGGATTCTATCGTTTTGTTACCAGTTGCGTCCGTTTCTTCCGAAACAATTGTGTTGTCAAAATGTAGGGGCGGTGCCCCCGTGCCCGCCCCGGCCTCGTCTCCCGTTGGTTTGCGCTGTTGCAGTTCGGGAGTGAGATTGTGGGAGAAAGTGCGGGCGATTTCATCGCACCTGTCGTTGTAGAAGTCGCCGGAGTGGCCGCGGACGTGTTCCCACTTGACTTGTCGGGAATTCAGCTTGTCTAGCAGATGCCAGAGGTCTTGGTTGACAACATCTTTGCCCGTTGAGGTTTTCCAGCCTTTATTTTTCCAGCCTTGAATCCATTTGGTGATGCCGTTTTTAACGTATTCGCTGTCGGTGTAAACGGTGACTGGTTCGGTTTGACCGGAATTGGCAAAAAATTCCAGCGCAGCGACGGCGGCCTGCATTTCCATGCGGTTGTTGGTGGTTTGGGGGTCTGCACCTCCGAGTTCGTGACAGTTGCCGTCGGCGAAACAAACTACTGCACCCCAGCCACCTGGGCCTGGGTTGCCGGAACAAGCGCCGTCTGTGTAGAGGCTTTTGATTTGGGGAGTTGTCATGAGCGAATTAATGTGTAATTTACAGGTAAGTTGTTTGCAAGTGCGATAATTAAGGCAATTAGGATAGTTTTACTTGCTGCTATGAAAAATGCCAACTTAAAGATTAAAAAGGTTGCGCTATTTATTTGTCCCTTTTCTTTGTTAATTTTTAATACTTTCGCGCAAGCACAGCCCATAGTGCCTGCTGCTGACGGTACGGGTACTGTTGTCACCCCCAGCGGCAACCGCTATGATATCAACGGCGGCAGTTTGTCGGGAGATGGCGCGAATCTTTTTCACAGTTTTGGGCAGTTTGGCTTGAATCAAGGTCAAATTGCTAATTTTCTGACTAATTCGGCTATTCAGAATATATTAGCTCGAATTGCTGGCGGGGACGCTTCGCTCATTAACGGTTTAATTACTGTCACGGGCGGCAATTCTAATCTTTTTCTAATTAATCCTGCGGGGATTGTGTTTGGCCCGAACGCGAGTTTGAATGTGCCGGCGGCTTTTACTGCAACTACTGCTACTGGTGTGGGTTTTGGTTCAAATTGGTTTAATGCTGCGGGTACAAATAATTTTAGCGCCTTGGTGGGTACGCCAAATGCTTTTTATTTTAGTGCGGGTGTACCGGGAAGTATTGTTAATGCTGGCAATTTAGCGGTGACTTCGGGGCAAAATTTGGCTTTGCTTGGCGGTACGGTTGTTAGTACCGGGCAGTTGTCGGCTGCGGGCGGACAAATTACTGTTGCTGCGGTTCCGGGAGATCAGGTTCTCCGCATTAGTCAACCGGGGCATTTGTTGAGTTTGGAAATAGCAACGGGCGGAAATTTTGGTAATTCTCAACAGACTTTGAATCCTGTTTCTTTGCCGCAGTTGCTGACAGGTACTGGGCAAAATCAGGCGGCGGGTGTTGCGGTTGCGGATGACGGTTCTGTGCGGCTTGTGGGTTCTGGTTTGCAGGTGAATTCTGGGGATGTGGCGATTGCTGCTAATGTGTCTGGGCTACCGCAGTTGAATGCGGGAAGTGCGAATTTATGGGCTGCGGAAAATCTCACGTTAGCGGGCGCTAGGCTGCAAACTACGGGGGATTTGAGTTTGCTGGGCCCGGATGCGGTGCGGGTCAGGGACAGCGCCCAGAATCCTTTTTTGGCGCAGGCTGGGGGGAATTTATACATTCAAGGCGATCGCACGATCGACATTCTCACTCAAAATGCGATCGGCGGCTTATATCTTCCCCCGCAATTCCAAAGCGGCGGCAATTTGAGTTTGGTTAGCAACGGCGTTATTTCGGGGGATTCTCACTTTGCTTCGGGGGGCAATTTTTCGGTGCGGAATCTGTCGGGAATGCCGGGAAATTTTGTCAGTTTATTTGACCCGATTATCAGTGCGGAAGGAGATGTTTTCTTGGGAGATTATACTGGTGTTTCGCTGAAAGTGGAGGCGAAGGGGAGCATTGTTGCCGAGGAGATTACAATTACCGGCCCCGATATTGCATTGGGTAGGGAAAATGTGAGTGGTGATCCCGATATTGCTATTTTAAGCAGCAGTCCGGCCTTGATTCTGCGGGCTGGAGTGGCAAATCTGCTAAATCCTGCTAGTGACAGTTTAGGTGAAGATTCAATATTTACAAGTCCACTTTTATCAAGCAATTTGATTTCTGTTGAAAATATTTCTGTCGGTGGGCCTGTAATTTTCTCAGCGCCGGGAAGTATTACAACTAGAGATATTAACGGCGGTCAAATTAGTCTCGAAAGCAGGGAAGCAGGAGTGATTGTTGGGGGCAGATTAACGTCTAGTTCGACAATTAATATTCAAGCTAATGACAATATTATATTGACAAGTGACATTTCTCGTGCTGATATCAACGGCAGTATTAGTCTGAATACTGTTCGGGGTAATATCGTCACAGGATCGATCGATACTGGGGCTTCCGGGGCGATCGAACTCAGAGCTTTTGGCAATGTGAATTTTGGGACTTTGCAGGGATCTAATGTTGATATTACCAGCAACTCCGGGGCATTGGGAGTTTTGACTGATGCCAATACCATTGTGCCTAATACTACACCTGTCAATATTACAGCAACTGAGAATATCAATTTGACAGCTTTTAGGGACTTAACGGTAGGCAATCTCACCGCTGCGACTGTCAATGCTAGCAGCAGTAATGGGAGTGTTAATACGGGTGCGAGCGCTACTTCGGGAGATGTCAGGATTGTAGCGGGACAGGAAATCAACGCTGGGGCAATAACTGTTACTCCTTTCGTCCCAAATCCAGTTAATCCCATCATTCCTACAGTTAATCTGGACGCCCAAACTAATATTACCGTTGATTCGATCAATGCTCAGGGGGCTACGATTGCTTTGAGAGCAACTAGCAACTTAAATGCAGGGAGTTTGCTGGGGGGTTCAGTCGATATCAATAGCGATCAGGGAAATATTGTGATCGGTAATACTACATCTCTTGGGAATATTAATATAACAGGTTCGGAAAATGTAAATTCTGGGGATTTGGTGGGAGAAAGAGTTAATATAAATAGCAATTCGGGAAGTATTAATATTGAAACCGCTACAGCAACAGAAAATACTGTCAATTTAACAGCGCTGCTAACTGTAAATTCCGGGGATTTGCGGGGAGTTGGAGTTAATGTAAACAGCAATGCGGGAAGTATTAATATTGGCAATACCGACGCCACAACAGGAAATGTCAATTTGACAAGTTCTGGGAATGTAAATTCCCGAGATTTGCGGGGAGTTGGAGTTAATGTAACTAGCAATACGGGAAGTATTAATATTGGCAATACGGACGCTACAACAGGAAATGTCAATTTAATAGCGCCGCTCAATGTAAATTCAGGAGACTTGCAGGGAGTTGCAGTTGATGTCACTAGCAGCAGGGGAACAGTCAGCACTGGTAATATAAGTGCTGCCGAAAGTGTCGGAATTTTAGCCGGAAACGAAATCGCAATTGGGCGAATAAATGTTAATCCTGTTGTTAGTGTCGATCGCACTTCTACAGTAAATCTTAACGCTCAAAATGATATCAGTGTTGCATCGATCAATGCTCCGGGCGGTAATGTTGAACTCGCAACTCCGGGTTTAGTTCGAGTGACGGGTACTTTTGACCAAAACGGCACTCCTGTTAGCGTCTCGACTCTTGGTGGCACTCAACCCGGTACAGTTACGATCCGCCACGGCGGCGGCGATGTCAATCCGCCGACGCCTTTTGCGGTGGGAGATGCGACGACTAACGGTACTGCTGGGGCGATCGCCAGCAATGCTTTAGGTACGATTACTCAAGGGCGATCGTTCATAAATTCTTACACTCAAGGCAATAGTGCGATCGTCACTACCAATCAACCCACTAATCCCGACAATCCGAATAATCCCATCAATCCCGACAATCCGAATAATCCCATCAATCCCGACAATCCCATAAATCCCATAAATCCCATAAATCCCATAAATCCCATAAATCCCGACAATCCAAATAATCCAAATAATCCAAATAATCCCATCAATCCCATCAATCCCATCAATCCCATCAATCCCAATAATCCCATCAATCCCAATAACCCCAATTCGCCCCCAATATCACCAAGGGATAGATTTCCATTAGATCGAGGGCGATTGCTTTTCCCCGATCGCAACCAACCCTTTAGTCGCGAACAGCGGCAGAACCAAAACAGAATATCGCGAGATATAGGAAAACCCGGAGAAAGGATGCCGCCCGAAAGAATGCAATCTCCCAGAGGACTGAGAAATTTCATCAATTCAAATATCAGAGATTCAGTTATTCAGTCAGCATTTCGCGGCGACATCGGCAGGAATTTGGAGGCAGGGAAAATATCGGCAGCTTTGTCTCTACTGGATCAATCTTTCAGCCAAGAATTCGGGGAATATTTCGGCATCAACATCAGCAACGAGTTGGTATCCCCAGAGGAAATTCAAAAAAAGTTAGCATCGGTAGGCGCACAAACTGGCACAAAACCCAGCTTAATTTATCTGTTCTCGCAGCGGGAAGAATTAAATTTAATGCTGATCACTTCTTGCGGTGAAGTGGTTCACAAAAGTGTGCCGTCAGCGAATCGGCAAGAACTTCTGAAAGTTGTAACTCAGTTCAGGGATGAGATTACCAAACCGGGGGTGCGCGCTACTACGAGTTATCTACCATCTGCCCAACAGCTTTATAAGTGGATGATTGCGCCTTTAGAGGACAGTTTGAAAAGCTGCGAAACGGATACTATTTCCTTTGTTGTCGATCGAGGTTTGAGAGGTATGCCCTTTGCTGCTTTGCACGACGGACAGCAATTTTTGGTGGAAAAGTACAATCTTAGCCTGATGCCCAGCATTAATTTAACAGATACTCGCTACGTAGATATCAGAAATTCTCAAGTTTTAGCAATGGGTGCCTCGGAATTTTCCGAGTTGAATCCTTTGCCTGCAGTTCCTGCTGAAATAGCCGCTATTTCCCGAGAGTGGCCGGGAGTTAGTTTTCTGAATGAGGAGTTCACTTTGGATAATTTGAAGCAACAGCATCAAAGCCGGCCTTTTGGCATTATTCACTTAGCTACTCACGGCGAATTTCGACCGGGAGCACCGAATAATTCTTTTATTCAGTTATGGAATAGTCGGCTACGAATGGATCAATTGCGGGATTTGAGATTGAATGATCCGCAGGTGAATATGTTAGTTTTAAGTGCTTGTCGGACTGCGGTGGGAGATGCACAGGCGGAGTTGGGTTTCGGGGGTTTGGCGCTGCAAGCGGGGGTGCAAACGGCTTTGGGAAGTTTGTGGTACGTGAGTGATGAAGGTACTTTGGGATTAATGAGTGAGTTTTACCAGCAGTTGAAGACAGCGCGAATTAAGGGGGCGGCGCTGCGACAAGCGCAAATTGCGATGTTGCGGGGGGATGTGCGTTTGGAGGGTGGCCGATTGCGGGGTTTGAGTCGGGGTGAGGGGGTGGAGTTGCCGGCTTCGCTGCAAGGGTTTGCGGATTTAAAGTTGTCGCATCCTTATTATTGGTCGGCTTTTGTGATGATTGGGAGTCCTTGGTAATTGGTGATTGGTGATTTGTTATTGGTTGGATATCAATGCTTTTAGTGTAATTTTGGCTTGATGCCTTAGTAGCTTGAGTCCTACTTGATGCCTTACTAGCTTGATTACTGCTTGATGCTTGTGACACTAGGAAGTAGACAACTACAGCCAGCACAATTAAAATAAACATCCACATTGATAGTTTCCTTGATTAGGTAATCAGGAGAATTGCAACTCAATCCCCTGATAGTTGTGTCTACTGGTAAAAATTAAACAAAATTGCTTTATCCGCCATAATTGCCGCTACCCTAGCCTGTTTCTTTAGCTATCTCTAGCATAGTCGATTGACTTGATTTTACTTTTTTTAGTTTCCTTTCTACTCTCTCTCTTTCTGCCTGGTCTGCTATTCCGATTTGCTCTCCAAATTGAGCTATTATTGTCGAGTTGGGAATATCAGAAACCTGTGAGGGGGATAAAATTCCTTGAGCCAAAGCCAAAGTAGCCATAATATTCCGAATTGTCTCGGCAAGGTTGTATGGTAAACTCACTTTTGTTAACGGTTGCATCTCACTTTTGCAAATATCTGGGGGGGTGACAAAGAGGTCTACGAGATAGACTGTATAAGGGTTGCGGCCCGCATACCTTGTTGATAAAAGCGGCGTTTAGAAGGAGTTAACTTCATTAACTGTTCTACCTCGTCAGAATATTGTTCGAGATAATTAACCCACTTTTTTCCATCTAAACCAACACCAAATGTACTCCGTCTTCGATATCTTTTTTTAGGTTCTTTGCGGCGAGATACATATTTTTGCACCTGCTTTTTCCTCATTTCGCTGCCTTGAAATATTCCCGAACTGTAGGCGAGCGTCATGAGCAAAATCATGTTAATAAGTCGGTCTCCTTTTAAGCTGGTTCCTTCAAGATCGTAGCCTCCTGTTTTACAGTCTCGGAACATTTCTTCAATACCCATCCGCTGCTTATAAGCATTGATGGCTGCTGGCAATGAGCCTAAATCTGTGAGAATAAACCATGCTTCATCCACCTTCCACCCCCCGTAGTTCCTTTTCCACTTACAAGCAAGATCAAATCCGGTTGCAGGTCGAGTTTTCCTCACTCTTTTACCTTGAAAATATAAAGAGGTTTAAGAGTACTATTCCTAATTCATCTAACCGTTGCCAAACTAAATGTTCCGTTTCGACACAATGATTCTTTTTCAGTCTTAAACAAAAAGATACACCCTTTTCCCTCAGCCAGTTTCCCAAATCGACAGAACAAAATTCACGGTCTCCTAAAACGATGACTTTATATTCTGAAAATAATGGTAAAACTTGCTGTAAATTGGTGGTTGTTTGTGACTCTCCGTTTTTGTTTCCCAATTTGGGCAACAGTGACCAGTATAATGGAATTGCTCTTCGCTCCCAGATCAGGCTAACCATAAAGAGATTAATGCGCCCCCATTGACTGCGGTCGATTGATCTTGATAAAGTTTGACCAACACGGCAATAAGTAATCAACCAATAAGTAATTAATGGGAACCAAATTAGTGAGATAGTTAAGTTCGGCAAATCGAGAAACCTTTGTAGTTTTCTACGCCGACTTTCTGTTGTAATTGGATAGGGAAATACCCGCGAGAGCCGTTCTAATCTCACTTGTTTTTCTGATTGTATCAAGGGTAGCAAGATTCCAATCAGTTTAAATTGAGCTGAACTTAGTTGTTTTTTTAAATGAATGAGGTAGAATGTCGGTATCATTATTTTTGAGATAGGCAAGCGTGTAACAATTATGCTGCCTATCTTTTTTTAGCACACATGGGCTCAATCCTTACAAAGGTATGGGTTTCAGGCTGGTTGTTACCCCCCCAGGGCAAATATATGAAAAAGGGCTAAAATGAAAAAGCTAGTAAAACTGTGAAAAAAGATGAGGTAAAAAAAATGACACCCGAAGACCAACAACGCCTAAAAGCACACTTAAAAGGGGTAGCAGAAATTCTTTACAGAAATACAGATTCAACCGAACTTTCAAATTTTGAAAGTATCGAAAATTCTCTACGTCAAAAAATGTTAAAAGAAGTTGGGCCAGAACTAGGTAGGTTTTTTTTCAAAAGTATCAGGAATTAAAACAGGAAGACAGCGAACCGTAAAATCATTAGTCGGGTTGCTGAATATTACAGACAATCAGGCGAAATATTTCGGGCTAAAACCTTATAGTCAACTCAGTCCAATGATGGAAAAGTGCGCTCTGATAATCCGCGCCAACGAGTCTTATGAAAAAGGAGAAAAAGATTTAGAAACATTCACAGGAATCCCAGTTTCTCATAGTACCTTACAGAGATTAGTAAACAGCCAAGAATTTGAATTGCCTACATCTAAACAAGGAGTCCAAGAAATTACCTTAGATGGAGATAAAGTCAGGCTACGAAACGAAAACAAGGGTGAGCCATGTTATTAGAAAGATTATAAAGCCGTGTGTTTAGATAATGTTTATGGCAGAGCATTCTTTCAAAATAATCAAGATTTAATTGATTGGAGTAATCGCCAAAAATTGCTACATTTTATATATTGTATAGGGGATAGTCATCCCGGAATTTGGAACTTGTTTCAAGAAATTGGAGGGACTGAACAAAGACAAAAAATCTTAGATTGGTATCATCTGAAAGAAACTTTGTACAAAGCCGGGGGTTCATTGAAACGATTAAAACAAGCCGAAAGTCTGTTATGGTCGGGTCAAGTTAATGAAGTTATCAATTTATTTAAAGAGTTGAAAAGAAAAGGATTTAAAACATTTTGCAATTATTTAGAGTTCCATCGCAACCGAATAGTTAACTACCGATACTATAAAGAAGAATCTTTAAGTTCTATCGGTTCTGGAACAGTGGAATCAACGATTCAACGGATTGGACGCTTGGGTGAAATTATCGGGAGCGCAGTGGAATATCGAGAGTGTTTCCTCTATCCTTTCTCTTCGCTGTGCTTATCTCAATGGTCAACTTTCTACTTGATGTATCTGCAAAAGTGAGATGCACCCTTTGTCAACTCCTTTGGTATGGTAATTTGTAAAAATGAACGCCAGCCCTTTGCTGACATTTAAGTATTCTAATGAGTCAACTTCATCTTTGTCAGTGATCAATAGTCCGGACAGTTTTTATATAGCCCAATGGCTTATGCTCGCTTGACTTTGAGCCACTGTGGATAATTAAATCAATGTCAGCTCCACCCCTGACTTACATTTAATTCGACTTTTTTACGATCCTTGCCCTGTAAAGCTTGTAGTATCGTTCCAAAAATTGTCCGGAGTATTGAGTGATAAAAAGTGACAAAAAGTGAGAAATAGTAGCAACATCTTGGAGAGTGTGCTAAAATCCATCCACAGCAATGTGCGCGCACGATCAAAGTGTCATAAACCATGCGAGCACAACCTCAACTCGGACACTACCTTTAAGAGGATTTAACCCATGACTGTGGATGAAGCTCTCGCCATTGTCGAAACAGTCCTAGATGACGACGAACAGTTAAACGACGTGCAAGAGCTAATTTTCAAACAGTCCTGGGAAGGCAGACAGTCTTATGAGGAAATAGCTAAACTTTCTAAATATGATGAATATATTAAAGCCGCTGGCTATAAACTCTGGAAGTTACTCTCAGACGCTTTTGAGGAAAAAGTAAAAAAAAGTAATATTAAAGCAGTTATAAAACGATACTTGCGGCGCCATCAAGTGACTTTACATCGAACTCAAGTTATAGGAGTTAATCTCAGCGGTGCTAACTTAAGCGGCTCCAGAGTATTATTCGCAAACTTAAGTGAATCAGATTCATCGGCAGATTTACACGGTGCAATTATAACTGATAATAAGACGGCATCAGATAAAATCATCAAGGTTGAAGACGCACATAACGAGGGAATTTTGTCGAGCATAAAAGAACGCATTTATCACTGGAATGATTTGCGCTTTCACAGCCAAGAACCAGTTAAAATAGCCGAAGCGCTCGATCGCACAAACACCCTCTTTTTCCCTAACTCCAAAGCCCACCTCACAACACCCGCAGGCCGACAAAACCAAGAACCAGATTTCCTCATATTCCACCAAGACAAATGGGGTATTCTGGAAATATGCCATCCCGACACAGAAAAAGATGAAACGCGCGATCGCCTGTTTGCATCCCACATTCCGCAGATATTCAAGCAGATTTAATTTCAAAGAAATTCAGAATTGCCAAAACCTCAAATGATTGCTATGCAATCATTTGAGGTTTTTTTAAGGTATAATAATTTGTGCCAGTATCAGGGTAAGAGCATCTCAATCATGCTTGACAAAAGCACTTGAGAATTTGCATCATATAGTCATTGTTCATCGCAGCC